>JBEIGW010000155.1:0-6928 GCA_040381655.1 Deltaproteobacteria bacterium | reverse complement strand
TGGTATTACGATTTCTACCACGCATGTTGAGTACGAATCAGATGTTCGTCACTACGCGCACGTTGACTGTCCAGGTCACGCCGACTACGTGAAAAACATGATTACTGGTGCGGCTCAGATGGACGGAGCAATCTTGGTTGTTTCCGCGTCTGACGGACCGATGCCGCAAACTCGCGAGCACATCCTCCTTTCTCGTCAAGTAGGCGTTCCTAAAATTGTAGTTTTCATGAACAAGTGCGACATGGTTGACGATGCGGAACTTCTTGACCTTGTAGAGATGGAAGTTCGTGAGCTTCTCAATACCTACAAATTCCCAGGCGATGAAACTCCCGTTGTTCGCGGTTCAGCGCTGAAGGCTCTTGAGTCGCAAGATCCAAATAGCGACTGGGGCAAGAAAATTTGTGATTTGATCGCCGCTTGCGATAGCTACATTCCGCTGCCAGAGCGTCCGGTTGATCAACCATTCCTTATGCCGATCGAAGACGTGTTCTCGATCTCTGGTCGGGGAACTGTTGTTACGGGCCGTGTTGAGCGCGGGATCATCAGGACTGGTGATGAAATGGAAATCGTCGGTCTTCGCGACACACAAAAAACAACATGTACTGGTGTTGAGATGTTCCGTAAACTTCTCGATGAAGGTCGTGCGGGCGACAACTGCGGTATTCTTCTCCGTGGTACAAAGCGTGAAGAAGTTCAGCGCGGACAGGTTCTTTCTAAGCCAGGCTCAATTAAGCCGCACAAGAAGTTCAAGGCTGAGGTTTATATCTTGACGAAAGAAGAAGGCGGACGTCATACACCATTCTTCAAAGGATACCGTCCTCAGTTCTACTTCCGTACTACGGACGTAACTGGTTCGATCAAACTTCCTGATGCTGTCGAAATGGTTATGCCAGGCGACAACATCGCAATGGAAGTTGAGCTCATCACTCCGATCGCTATGGATAAGCAGCTCCGTTTTGCTATCCGTGAAGGTGGACGTACTGTGGGTGCCGGCGTTGTGGCAGATATCTTGGATTGATTGGTTTTGGTTCTCGAAAGTGGCTCCGAAAGGGGCCACTTTTTATCGCGTCTGAGCACAGGCGAGTAGCTCCAATGGTAGAGCGACGGATTCCAAATCCGTTTGTTGTGGGTTCGAGTCCCTCCTCGCCTGCCACTTCCCGCTAAGCGACTATGCTTGCCGAGAATGCTGGCAAAGACTCAGTGTTAAAAAGGTGAATGTATGCAAAAAGACGATTCGACTTGGCTACGCACAGGCTATTCCGTATTTGCTCTGTTGGTGGCTTTTGTATTCTGGAAGATGTTCATTCAGATTGGTCTGAAAGCTGGATGGCTCGAGCGCTACGAAGCTGGCATTCGGGTTGGTAGTGTTGTTTTAGCGATCGCTTGTGGAGCCGGTGTTGCGTGGTGGTTGGCTAGTGACAAGGGAAGGCATGAATATTTCTTGGCATCCGTCGGTGAGCTTAGAAAGATTCAATGGCCTGATTGGGAACAGACCAAAAAGCTGACTCTCATTGTTTGTGTAGTTGTTGCGGTCTTTTCCGTGATATTGACCGTTTTTGATATTGGTTGGGCTAGGTTATTGAAGCTGCTTTTGGTTTAGATTCCAGAAACGACAGCTTGTTTGGAGACATTTGTGGAAGCAATGACATCTTTGAAAAAGTGGTACGTCGTGCACACTCACACCGGTTCGGAGGAGAAGGCACGCCAAGGGTTACTTGAGCGCATTAAAGCTCAGGGAATGGAAGGCAAGTTTGGACAGATTTTTGTTCCAAGAACGGCCACTGAAACCGTCTTGAAAAGTGGAAAGAAAAAGCGCGTCGAAAAAACGTCGTTTCCAGGCTACATCCTGGTTGAGATGGATTTTTCCGATGAAACTGGTGCGCTGGTCCGTAACACGCCAAAAATCACAGGATTTGTTGGTGGTGATACCCGTAAACCACCTCGTCCGATTACGGATGCTGAGGTTATACGGCTAACATCGCCGGAGGCTGTAGAAGCCCAGAAACAACAGGTTAGGACAGAAGTTAACTTCCGCAAAGGCGAGAACGTTAAGGTCAAAGACGGTCCGTTCACAAACTTTGATGGTGTTGTGGACGAGGTCCGTCCAGACAAAATGAAGCTCAGAATACTGGTGAGTATCTTTGGTCGTGAGACGCCAGTGGAGCTTGACTACGGACAAGTGGAAAAAATCGGCTGAGATAAGGTTGTCGCGGCCAGCGGGCTTAAGCGCTTCTTGTGCTTTTCCCATTAGCTGCTTGACACCCTTGTGGTTTTCAACTATAGACGGCACTCTCGTTTTTTTATCGCTCGGGTAGCTCGTCTTGGGTGAGCGAAGATGGTTTGAGCAAGAGGGACTCTAAAAATGGCAAAGAAAGTAGTCGGTTTCATCAAATTGCAGATTGCTGCCGGTAAAGCAAACCCATCGCCCCCGATCGGTCCAGCTCTCGGCCAGCGCGGTGTCAACATCATGGCTTTCTGTAAGGAATTCAATGCGAAGACGCAGAAGCAAGCTGGGGATATCCTTCCAACAATCATCACGGTTTTTGCTGATAAATCCTTTTCATTCCTTACGAAAAGTCCGCCAGCAACGAGCCTTCTAAAGAAGGTCGCGAAAATTGAATCTGGTTCGCAGACCCCGGGTAAAGCGACCTGCGGCAGCGTGACTATGGCGCAAGTCAAGGAAGTCGCGAAGATGAAGATGGAAGACCTCAATGCATATGATATCGACCAAGCGGCGAAGATCATTGCAGGTTCCGCCCGATCTATGGGTCTTGAGGTTAAGTGAGTTTGTTCTGCTCTAACCATGGTGGTTAGGGGTGGGCATGTAGGAGAGCGCGAAAGCGTTCGATTGAACTACGGAGATATTGAATATGGCTCGTGGCAAAAAGTATTCAGCCGCGCTTGCTAAAGTGGATAGGGAAAAAAACTATCCTCTTGATGAAGCAAGCAAGCTGGTCAAGGAAACTTGCTACACCAAATTCGACGCAACAGTTGATCTTGCTGTCAATCTTGGCGTTGACCCTCGGCAAGCGGACCAAAACGTCCGCGGTGCGGTGGCGTTGCCTCATGGTTTGGGCAAAACTGTACGCATCGTTGTGTTTGCCAAGGGTGAAGCAGCCCAGGCAGCGCAAAATGCTGGCGTTGAAGCTGTTGGTGGGGACGACCTTGGCAATCGAATCAACGGCGGCTGGTTGGACTTCGATCAAGTGATCGCTACGCCCGATATGATGGGTGTAGTTGGTAAGCTTGGCCGAGTTCTTGGTCCGCGTGGATTGATGCCGAACCCTAAACTGGGTACGGTCACCATGGATGTGGTCAAGGCAATTAATGAACTAAAAGCAGGTCGTGTGGAATACCGAGTTGATAAAGCTGGTATTGTTCATGCTCCGGTCGGTAAGGCTAGTTTTACAGCTGAGAAGCTGACAGACAACGCGCGTGCTGTTCTTGAGGCCATAGCGCGAGCCAAACCCGCAACCGCCAAAGGGACCTATCTCAAGAAGATCAGTATGTCTGCGACGATGGGGCCTGGTGTCAAAGTTGACGCTGCGCCGTTCAGATCGTAAGCCATTAGCTGACAGGAGAGGGTAGAACTATGGCAATGGATAGAAAAGCAAAAGAAGCGCTTCGCGAAGTCGCGGAGAGCCGTTTTGGAAAAGCTGGTGCAGCAATTGTTGCTGAGTATCGCGGTTTGACAGTGGCGAGCTTAACGGAGCTTAGAAAAGAACTCCGTAAAGCCAATGCTGAATTCCGGATCGTCAAAAACAGGGTCGCAAAAAAGGCGGTGCTTGGTAAGGCTGAGTCTGCCAAGGATCTTGCTGACAGCTTAAAAGGGCCAGTTGGTATTGCATTTCTTTACGGAGATGCTGCCGCGGGTGCCAAGGCTCTGTCTGAGTTTGAAAAGAACAATGAACTTTTCAAAATCACAGCCGGGGTTATGGAATCCAAGAAGCTAACCGCTGCGGACGTAAAGGCGATCGCCTCACTTCCAAGCCGCGAAGTGCTTCTGGGTCAAATTGTGGGACTATTGGTTTCGCCGCACCGCGGACTCCTCGGGGTCTTCAACGCTGTGCCTAGAAGCCTTGTTCAGGTTATCAATCAGATCAAAGAGAAAAAACAATAATAACAATTTCCCAGGTTGTAATGCTGCAGCCTGAGAACAAAGTGGGAGGACACCATGTCAGTTTCTAAAGAACAAGTTGTACAATTCCTTGAGAACATGACGCTTTTGGAAGCAGCTGAGCTCGTAAAAGAGCTTGAGACCAAGTTTGGCGTTAGCGCAGCGGCTCCAGTTGCTTTCGCAGCAGCTCCAGGAGCGGCGGCAGCAGCTCCAGCAGCTGAAGCGCAAACAGAGTTCACAGTCGTTCTGAAGGATGGCGGAGCCAACAAAATTGGCGTCATCAAGGAAGTTCGTACTGTTACAGGTCTTGGTCTCAAAGAAGCCAAAGATCTCGTTGAAGGCGCGCCTAAGACGGTTAAAGAAGCAGTCAGCAAAGACGAAGCAGAGAAAATCAAGAAAGCTATCGAAGCAGCTGGCGGCAAAGTCGAACTTAAGTAATTCGTCATTGCGTACAGCGGGCTGAACGGAGAGCTCGGGGGGCAAAAAGCCTTCCGGGCTTCCGCTATCTACGATGTGCCAAAAAATTTAGCTATCGCCATGCCCTGACGGCTGGTATAGTCCGGTTTCTTAATTGCGAATAATTCAGGAGAATTTCATGACCTCCTTAGCAGCAAGCTACACCCGTCCCCGCAAAAGTTTTGCAAAAGTCCTTCCGGCCGTAGAAATTCCGTACCTCATCGAGATTCAAAGAAGCAGCTACTCGCAGTTTCTCCAAGCCGATGTCGAGCCGTCGAAGCGAAAGATTATGGGTCTCCAGGCAGTCTTTAAGTCAGTGTTCCCGATCAAGGACACCAACGAAACTGCGTCTGTTGAATTTGAGAGCTATCATTTTGAAGAACCTAAATACACCGTTGACGAGTGTCGTCAGCGTGGAATGAGCTATGCAGCGCCATTGCGCGTTGTCATTCGTCTTGTCATCTGGGACAAAGAAGTTAAGTCAATTAAGGACGTTAAAGAGCAAGAAGTTTATTTCGGCGAGATTCCTCTGATGACTGCCGATGGGACATTCATCATCAACGGTACAGAGCGCGTGATCGTGTCGCAGCTTCACCGTTCATCGGGTGTTTTCTTTGATCATGACAAAGGACGCAACAGCACCACTGGTAAGGTTATTTTCTCGGCTAGAATTATACCTTACCGCGGTAGTTGGCTTGATTTTGAATTTGACACCAAAGACATCCTTCATGTCAGAATCGACCGTCGCCGTAAGCTTCACGCTTCGATTCTGCTCAAAGCCCTTGGCTACAGCGAGTCGGAACTTTTGGATCAGTTCTATAAGCGTGAGACCATTCGCATAAAAGACGGTAAGTTTGAAAAGCGTCTGGATTACGATCTGTTAAAAGGCCAGAAAGCCAGTCTTGATATCGTCGACCCAAAATCCGGAGAGGTCTATTGTAAACGCGGTCGAAGGATAACTCCGGGTGCGATCCGTAAGATGCAACAAGCGAAACTTGAGTATCAACAAGTTGCAGCAGAAGATCTTCTTGGCAAGATCGCAGCAACAGATATCAAGGACGCAAGCGGTGAAGTTGTAATCGCGCTAAATGCTGAGTTTGGAAAAGCAGAGATCACGAAGCTTTTTGATCATGGCATCACAGAGTTCCAAGTTCTCTTTATTGACAACGTGAACGTCGACGCGTCGTTCCGTAATACGCTGACCAACGACAAAGTTGGCTCTCGTGATGAGGCCGTGCTTGAAGTTTACAAGCGCATGCGCCCGGGAGATCCCCCAACGCTAGAGTCGGCAAATGATTTGTTTAACAAGCTGTTCTTTGATGCTGATCGCTATGACCTGAGCATTGTGGGTCGTATAAAGCTGAATGAGCGCCTTGGTCTTAACGTTGAGCGTGAGCACAGGACTCTTACTAAAGAAGACATTCTTGAGACTGTAAAGTACCTGATCAAGCTTAAAAATGGCGAGGGTGACATCGACGATATCGATCACCTCGGAAACCGTCGTGTTCGTGCTGTTGGCGAGTTGCTCGAAAACCAATACCGGATCGGTTTGCTCCGCATTGAGCGCGCCATTCGGGAGCGTTTACAGCTACAGGATGTCGAATCCCTTCTGCCGACCGACTTCATTAATAACAAGCCGGCTGCAGCGGTGGTTAAAGAGTTCTTTGGCTCGAGCCAGCTCAGCCAATTCATGGATCAGACCAATCCACTTTCTGAAATTACCCACAAGCGCCGTCTTTCGGCCCTTGGACCAGGTGGTTTGAACCGTGACCGCGCGGGTTTTGAGGTTCGTGACGTGCACCCGACTCACTACGGCCGTATTTGTCCGGTTGAGACGCCAGAGGGGCCAAACATCGGACTTATCGCAAGCCTTGCATCCTACGCCAAAGTAAACGAGTACGGATTCATTGAAACACCTTACAAGAATATGGCTGATGGTAAAGTGGCTTGGTACGGTGCTCGTGACGAGCAGAAAGAGCACGTTATTGCTCTTGCTCTCAAAGAAGGGTCACGAAAAGGTGACGATCTTGTTGGTGCCCGTCGTTCCGGCGAATCTGAGATGGTACGATTTGTTGAAGCTGATCTCATGGACGTTTCGACGAACCAGTTGGTGTCGGTTGCTGCGTCCCTGATTCCTTTCCTGCAAAATGACGATGCTAACCGTGCCTTGATGGGTTCGAACATGCAGCGCCAAGCAGTGCCGCTTGTCAGGACGTCTGCTCCGCTGATTGGTACAGGTCTCGAGCGCACGGTCGCCCGGGATTCCGGTGCAACCGTGGTTGCGCGTCGGGATGGTGAAGTGGTGTTTGTGGATGCAGAGAGAATCGTTGTAAAGAGCTCTGGTAAGGACCACAG
>JBEIGW010000154.1:0-6949 GCA_040381655.1 Deltaproteobacteria bacterium | reverse complement strand
GTCTAGTCGCATGACCTTCTTTGACCCTCCCGCACCCGAGTCAACACCCATCACATCACCGCTGCTGGCAGAGTTTCCTGAAACTGCTGGTGGCTGCCCAGGGCTCGCCGCTGATCCACCCGCCTCTGGAAGAGCTTCCCCCGCCGTCAAATCGACCGGCACATCCTCAATTAAATCTGCGCCATTACTTGATGTATCTGGTGCCTCTGATGAAAAATCTGCTTGGGCAACACTATTCAGAGCGTACCTGGTTTCTTCATACTCGGGATGACTAAATTTCATCATCATCTGGTCACCAGACTCCGATTCATCACCCTCCGAACCTGCATCATTCTGCGGTACAAGCTCCTTGTTTCCTTCTGATTTTGGGACAAGTTTTTTAGCAGATTTTGGATCGACGTTTTTAAACTTATCGCCACCGGGATTATCAACGTACGCTGCAGCCTCGGACGCTTCCTCAGAGGTCTGATCAGTAACGGCTGTTAGACCTTGCGGCGCATCTTCGACAACTTCCGCTGCTGCCACTGGTTGAGCTTCCCCCGCAGGGGCATACCATCGCTCAGGTATATCAAACGAGAACATGAGACTGCTGCCCTTCGTAACCATAGTTGGCTCGACAGCATCGCGCATCGTCATCACCACATCCGTATGGTTAAACGTACGGTCATAACGCATCCTTATGTACGCTACGGGCGAACGGAACTCGGAAGCATCGATATCACGACGGATCTTCGAACGAAGCCTCGTATTCATATATCGAACAATAATCTCCGACTGATTGGCCCTATTGGTCTCTCTAAATATTTTGTACGCGGGCGAGCCATCAGTAACGATCTGTACGTCGAGTTTTTTATCGTTCTTCTTGTAGTCATATCCCACCCAATTGAGCACTCCGTGTGGGTACCCCAGAGGGCCTGGCTGCGGACTATTGACCACCTGGTTCGCAGTATTTCCTGTAACCGCTTGTCCATTTGTGGAATTCCCAAGCGATGTGGAGTTCGTAATTTGGCTTTCATTCGATTCCGAGGGATTCGTTAAATTTAGGGATCCATTACTTTGTTCAGCAATCTGCCCTAAAGCGTTCGTGTTACCGCCTAGTAATTGATTTTGTCCGTTTGGCTGTAATCCCTCACCTGGATCAGTAGGAGCATTGTTTATCCCAACTGAATTACCGAGACCGTCATCCCCACCAGTACCAGCATCTGGGAAATCTCCAAGATTTTCTGCACCTGAATTGGATGGCTCAGATGAGCCGCCACCCTGATCACCAGAATTCGTTGCAACTTGGGAATCAGATTGTCCTTGATCCAGTGCTGCACCGTCTTGGCTCTGACTTTGTGATCCTCCCTGTTGTTGGCTTGGATTTTGGGATTGCGCTGATTCCTGCTTCGAGGTCGCGCAACTCCACAAACCTAGCAATGCGCTAAGGCAAACAATTGTGCAACCGAAACCCCTCTTGCTAACGGATGAAAAAGCTTGATTCATTGTTCTCCTCCCATCACAGGGGTAGCTGATTGCACTTTAACATCTGGATTAATCGGCACACCAGGAGGCGCGCCATCTGGCGGTCCTGGGGACGGAGCGCTTCCGTTAGACGACACTGGGGAATTAACAGAGGGTGCATCTGCAGCAGGATAGGTCGGGGTGGCTTGATTTGGAGCCCCTGCTGATGGTACCTCTGACGAAGCTGGAACAGGTGACTGAGTCTCAACCGTCTTTAAAGTACCTGGCTGATCTCCACCGACGATCGCAGGCGATGCGCTAATGACCGAATCCGTTGGGTTCCCGAGATTGGCCTGGGGCGCAACTATTTCAGGTTGGCTTGCACCTGGTCGGAGAATTAAACGACCGCCCACTTTGTCATCAGAAGCAGTTGGCAAGTCACTCCCCATGTAAATAGGGATATCACGATATTCCCTAGTACCATCCGATCGCACTGTAAACTCCCTGACCACTACAGAGTCCGGATTTATTGTCATAAGACGCCCGCCACTATTACCAATAGGATCTCCGAGCTTGGCCTCGATGCCCTGAGTTGCGGGAGTTCTTATCAAAGCTTTCCAAATACCATTATCCGTCTCCCAAACACCAATGACTGCCAATCGCGCCACTGCAAATGCCTGAAGAGGGCTTACAATTGGAATTTCCACATCGTTGGGACTGAGTTCTCGCTGACGAGCCGCTTTTCCGCTCAAAATAACTTCTGGGATAAAAGGGTTTTTGCGCCGCGCGCTTGAGTACCGATAGTCAACTGTTGGCTCGATAATATCTTCAACGCGCACACCCTGGGTGACTGACTTAGCTGGATCGCTTTGATCATAGCGCGTTGCCGCACTATCCCAAGTTTCTCCATCTTTAGGAGAGGCCGAAACCTGCTTCACATCTCCAACCTTGACGCTTGTTTTCGCCTCAGCTGCCTCTGTCTTTTTATTAGGCTGGGTTGATGTGGTCTGGGCTAACCTTTGAGATTTAATCTCGGGCTTAACCTGTTTGTTACTTTTAAAGGTTGCTGCACTTGTCGCTAAATCCATCTTTCTTTTCAGCGGCACGACACGTGATTTAGAAATTGCACTGCGCCCGCTATCGAGATCACCTCCTACAGCGTGTTCTATGACCGGAGATGCTGGCTTATTAATGTTTGATGCAAATGCATCCATAGGAAAAAATACTGAGCATAAAACGCAACCAAGAAGCAAGACCTCTCGGCGTGCCATTTCATTACACCTTGTATTGGGGCGTTTGAAAATCATTGCGTTACCCACGATGGATCACTTCCACCCTCTATTCTTTCATCTGCGCTAAATAACGTCAACCCCATGCGCCCCAACGGTTCTAGACAAATATTTGACGCACGATGTCAGCTTTTTGACAGCCGCGGCTCAAGACTGATAAAAAAATTTTGTGCAAAGAAAATTTTGCCTACCGGCGCATCACTAGATTATGAATGTCTCAAAAAAACGTCGGCCCAAGAGCCCGTGGGCGGGGCCCTAGCGTCACATCTGCGGATTGGGATGGAAGTGCTTGCTTCTCAACGTGAGACGCAGTTATTTCGAACTGCATTTTCTTCTTGATATCCGGAAATATCTCATCCCCTCCGGGTAGCAATTTTACAAATCGAAGCGCCACTGAATCAAACCCGATCTGAGTTCGTAAATCATCATTCCTGGTATCAGGATTCATCGTCTCTTTAACACCCAGCATATACTCACCTACAAGAATGCTGTCGTGCGCAGAACCTTTTATCCCAACGGCACCATCGGCCGAATAATCTAAACTTTCATACCAAACGCCCTCCATCCAAAGCGTTTGCAATTGGTCTAGAGCCATGAGTGGTTTAATCTTATCGACTTTTGACGTTGTTATTCGTTTAAGAGCGCCGATCTTTCTTTTTAAAAGCTCAATTTCGGCGTTTAAAGACTTAAATTTCTCCAAGCCAGCCTGTCGACTTGTGTATTGTTGGTCAAATCTCGTTTTGTTCTCCTGGAAAAAAACCACCTTAGCACGCATTTCATCAAAATAGTTTTCCAGTAGCACGTACGATAAGGCTGCCACAAGAATAAGAACCACGACATCGAGATGCCACCAATTCTTATTTTCCAATTCGCCACTGGGACATAATTGGGTCTTAATCATGCTGCCGCCTTGTCTCCTTTAAATCTAGTTCCAAGTCCCAACGAAACACCGAACATGGGCGCTAGATTCATTATGTGCTCCAGCTTGAATTTCTTTTCGTCGACCTCAATATTTTGAAAAGGATTCGCAAGATGGATAGGAACGCCAATAGCCGTTGCAAATGCCGCATCGATTCCGACGGTTCGGCTACCACCGCCAAGCAGGAAGGCATGCTTGACTGGGCCGGCGCCCTCAGCATCAGGATTTGAAGCGAAAAAATTAAAGGCCTGTTTTAACTCGCCTGCAATTGCATTATTCGTCTCAGCCATGACACGCTGAAAATCTGGTGGTAAATCTGATCGATTAGCCGCACTAATCTTCAAGGACTCCGCGGAATCCCACGGCATATTTAATGTCTGCGCGATCGCACCAGTGAACGCATCCCCACCCATGGCAAGGTCATGACAATAAAGCATACGACCACGGTCAATGAAAATGACATTGGTTGAACTAGCTCCAACTGAAATCAGAGCGACCAAACCATCGATGATCCCATAGTTGGCCTCAAACATATTCGCAAGGCTTAGCGATGCTGGTTCGACAATACCAAGGAGTAGTCCCGCATCCTTAACTATTGAGACATACTGCTCGACGACGTCTCTTTTAGATCCGACGAGCAGAACTTCGGTGCCGTCAGCACCACTGGGAGCTGACCCCATTTCCGCATAGTCATAGTACATTTCGGCTAAATCAACCTGGAAGGTTTGAGATGCGTGAAAGTCTACTTGTTCTGCAATGGTGGCGTCCTTACCAGCCGTGATTACCACTTTGCGCACAACGGCGCCGCCACCGGATATGGATATCGCAGTGCGACGCCCCTTTACGCCACTTTTCTTAACCATTTTTTTTAGCGTTTCAATGACCACAAGCGGATCTACAAACGTTCCCTGCTCAATCACTCCTTTAGGGAGCGGCTCAACGGAAAAGTTTTTTAGACGGCGACGCTTCGCGTTGCCGGATAGCTCGAGCATCTTGATTGCTGAGCTTCCAATATCGATAGCGATAAGGGAGTTGTTAAAAAGCATCCACTCGTCCACGGCGTTGGAAATAAAGATCACTGTCTATTATTTTTTCACCGATAACGAGCGCGGTCAACTCACTGAGCCACAAGCGTTAAAGCCAATAAATTGACAGCAACGATCGTCAATTTATTGACACCCTTGGCCTGGGATTATTTTTTTTTGAAGAATGCGTCCATCTCTTCTTCAAGTTTGGACTTCGATTTCGGCTCAGAAGATCCCCCAAACAATTGATCCAATGGATTCGCCGCGTGATGCGCGACAGACGCTTGGGAATTAAAGCGGCTTTCAAACCATTCGCAAAAGTTCGATTTATCCTTGTCCTTGACGATTTCTGCCTGAGATTCAACACATTCGCGACTGGCATTACGATCATGAAATTTACAGTTGAGACAAACTTTGGCGTCACGACGGCAACCAGAACAGAGATCCCCCCTGCCCAGAGGAGGGGAAAACTCCCACGAATACCCACAAGACCAGCAACTAACCATGTGCTTGACCATGACTCTGCCACCTCCTTTAATCACCGAGCTGCGAGCAATGAGCCGCCACTAAACCGCACAGTAAATCAGCTAACCCATTGAATCAATTAAATTCCTTCCGAAACCGGCGCTCCACAAGTTTCTTGAGAGCCTGTGACAAATCATGATAAAATTCCATGAAAACAGGCGCATGCAATCTTACTTTGGTCACGAGGTCCCATGTTGTTTAACAATATCCTGGAAGCTATTGGTCGAACGCCTTTGGTTAGGCTTCACCGCGTTGTCAGTGGATTAGACTGTGAAGTCTACGCAAAATGCGAATTCCTGAACCCCGGCGGATCTATAAAAGACAGAATCGGCTACCGAATGGTATTAGACGCCGAGAAATCGGGGAGAATTAAGCGGGGCGACACACTCATCGAGCCAACCAGTGGCAATACCGGCATCGGTATCGCTTTGGCCGGCGCAGTGCTCGGATACCGCGTCATTATTACTCTCCCCGAAAAAATGAGCCGTGAAAAGCAGGTGACGCTTGCTGCCCTTGGCGCAGAGATTATCAGAACTCCTACCGAAGCGGCTTGGGACTCTCCTGATAGCCATATTGGCGTCGCAAAGAAGCTACAAAAGCAACTACCTAGAGCACACATCTTAGATCAGTACATGAACCCGAGTAACCCGCAGGTTCACTACGATACAACAGCAGCTGAAATCCTCGACGATCTGAAAGGCGCGGTTGATATGGTCGTTATGGGTGCGGGCACTGGCGGCACGATCACAGGCGTTGCTAGACGAATGAGGGAAGCTTGCCCTTCCGTGAAAATAATTGGCGCAGACCCAGAAGGTTCGATTTTGGCCGGTGGCACGGATATTCACTCTTATAAAGTCGAGGGCATCGGTTACGACTTTATTCCTGAGGTACTGGACCGCAAACAGGTCGATGAATGGGTAAAAACAAACGATAGAAACTCATTCCTTCTAGCGCGCCGGCTCATCAAAGAGGAAGGACTTTTGTGCGGAGGCTCAAGCGGGTCCGCTATGATGGCTACGCTTCACGCAGCAAAAAAACTAAAAAAAGGACAGCGATGTGTTGTCATTCTTCCCGACGGTATCCGAAACTATATGACAAAATTCGTTGAGCCAGACTGGATGATAAAAGAAGGATTTGCTTAATTCCGATGGAGTCCTCGTGGAATCTATTCTAGAAAAATTCAAGGATCCCAAGTGGGGCGCAGCAAAACTCGCTGAACTAGCCATATTCAAGCGATTTACGGAGTCCGAGCTTGCAAAGCTATACTCGCTCGGAAAATTCATGGTGATCCGCCCACAAAGCCACGCCGTCATCGAGGGCGAACCCACTCGTGGTTTATATTTAATCCTAGATGGAACCGTCAGCATTTATAAAACCGACCCAGAAAATCAATCCTTAGCCCGCATAGCAGTTCTTGAGAGCGGAACCCACTTCGGAGAGCTTAGTCTTTTTGACAGCGCGCCACGGTCCGCAACCGTGATTTCAGAAACCTCAACTCAATGCTTCCTTCTCGATGCAGACGAGTTCTCTAGATATCTAGAACAAATGGGAGAAAACCTTCAGTTAAGGTTTTATAAGACGTGCGCAGAAGATCTAGCTATTCGACTAAGAAATTTGAACAGTGACTACATTTCAAGTCAAAACGTTCTGTGGCGATACGCGTTTCGTCAGGAAAAATAACATAACAGACACAACGGATGATCAAAGATGAAAAATAACCCGCTCCTTTACCAGACAGAGCTACCTCC
>JBEIGW010000153.1:0-6979 GCA_040381655.1 Deltaproteobacteria bacterium | reverse complement strand
CAAAGTTTCGGTCAGCAGTATCTGCGTTGCGCCATGGACAAACGTTCTTAACGCAGGATGAAGGTCATCAACGTTCATCCGGTCTAGTGCGCTTTTGTCCAACGGCGAGACGGCGCAGCCGCCAACGCTCTGATAAATGATTCACAACCTCTGATGAAACTCTCGTCACTTTAAAATAACGTAGGCGAAAGCGACTCTCCGCCGAAAGTGAATAGTCGTCGTCGATCTCAATTGGAATGCCGTTAAACGGGTTGTTGGAGAAAACACCTGCCTTCATCGCTTCGGTGATTTTCTGCTCGGCAATAATATCGAATGCGTTCATGAAGTCGCTTAAGATGCCTTCGTAGTTTTTTTATACCTTGAAAGTATAAACGAATCGCTCCTGCTCACTCGTTTCAATAGTCCCCGGCCGAGCAGCTCGTACGGCGACGATTGCAGATCCCGGATCCATACCCATCGCCACCAAAAGCGTTGCGCAAAACATTCCAGTTCGGCCAAATCCCGCGGCACAGTGGATGAGTAAACTCTCATCATTACTCAGCCGCGAGAGAATTTCCGGCAGTGCCTCCCTAACTTTCTGCAGAACGTCGGAATTCGGAATTGAAAAGTCCTTTATCGGGAACTGATACCACGGGATATCACACTCGCTTAGGGCTTGGGCAAGATTTTGGACTCCGTGACGCGAGAGCTCATCGTTCCCTAACAATGAGATAACCGAGGTGATTCCCATTTCCTTGATCGTTATAACGTCTTTCTCAAGGCTGCGTGCCCACTGATTCCCTCTCGAATCGAGACTGGAGCGACCCGGACAATGGGTGAGCAGTAGATTGCCTCCAAGCGGGGTCTTGACACTGTCAACCCGCAGCGGCAAGTTGCCGTCATCTATGATTATCATTTTTCTAGAGACTTGCCATAAGATTTGTAACTATGAAATTCTTTCAACAGATCGATGAACATAAGAAAAGCCTTAGTCGAAGATCTTTTCTTTAACGCGATCGCTTTAGACTCAACTTCATAACCAAAGTGACGAGGCAAGACGTTACGCATACGTTTTGCATCTGCCCAATGTGCTGCGTAATGATCGGGAAGATAACCAATGTATTTTCCGCTCAGAATCAGCAATGCGATACCTTCGATATTCTGCGCTGTTGCCGAGAAGTTAAAGGATACGTGTTGCTGAGTCACCTGAGACTCCCGCAAGTAACCACGGGTAACGTATTCGATACCAACTAAATCATTAAGCTGGAGATTTTTCTTTCCAAACAATGGATGATGATTACTGATAAAGAGAGACATTCGCTCTTTGTAGAGGGTTATTTGTTCAATACCTGGACTCATGATGTGAAAAGGCCCGATTGCCAAATCAATTTGCTGATCAAGTAGCAGACGCTCAAGCTCACTGGGGTTTCTAATATCAAGGTTAATTTCTAAATCTTTACTCTGATTTTTTAAGGCCGCTATTACGTCGGGAACCAAGCAGTTCTTGTCACTAATAACATTATCAACAATACCAATTTTTAGGCTACCCGATATTGTTTTTGAAACATCGCCTAGCTCGGATCTAAATTGATCGAGGGACGCGAAAAGCCTATTACATGAATTCAGCACGCTTTGACCCTCTCTGGTCAGCCGAAAACCTTTTCTACCACGCTCACAAAGCTTAAAGCCAATAGAGCTTTCTAGCGAGGCGAGATGCGCACTAATTGTCGGTAGATTAATGTTTAGAACTTTTTCGGCAGCAGTGAGGCCGCCACATTCCGCAACCTGTTTAAAAAGCTTTAAACGTTTTACATCGACTTCGCGCAGCATGAGTGAGAACCTCTACTTGCTTATGATTAGCTAAAAGTTTACTTCGAAATTTCTATATTTAAAGCTGCTTTAAATTGATGTAGTGTCGTCTGAATATTGCCCTGGCCCGAGCTCAAGAGTCTCGGCCTGATCTCTGCACCAGAGCGGAGCAAAATCTTCGAAAGTACCCAATGGTCAAGACAGATTTTCGCCCAATTACCGGAACCGTGCTACCAAGGTACGCTGGAATTGCGTCTTTTATGCGCTTGCCCTACCTGGCGCTCGAAGATCCTGACATCTCAGCCGTCGAGATAGGTCTCGTTGGCGTACCGTGGGATGGTGGGACAACCAATAGAGCAGGAGCCCGTCACGGCCCACGTCAGCTGAGGGACCTCTCTACACTTGCGCGAAATGTAAACCGAGCGTCCGGAATTGATCCCTTTAAGCTTTGTCGATGCGCTGACCTTGGCGACTGCCCGGTGAACCCTGTTGATCTCGGTGCCACCCTTGAACATGTTGAGTCGTTCTTTTTTGAATTACACAAAAGAGCAATTACACCTCTCGCGGCAGGCGGAGACCACCTTGTGACACTCCCAATCATGCGGGGCATCGCTAAGGACGGCCCAATCGGCATGGTTCATTTTGATGCTCATACGGATACCTGGGACAGATATTTCGGAGGCAGCATGTATACCCACGGCACGCCTTTTAGACGCGCCATCGAGGAGGGCCTGTTGGATCCAAAGCGTACCGTACAAATCGGTATACGTGGCGCCTTGTATAACGATAGTGAAAACAACTGGGGTGACGCGCAAGGTATACGGGTCATCGATATAGATGAATATCAGAGGATGGGGATCCCGGGAGTGATTGCGGAAGCACGTCGAATTGTAGGAGACGGGCCAACCTACGTTAGCTTTGATGTTGATTTTCTCGATCCCGTCTATGCCCCCGGAACCGGTACCCCAGAGATTGGCGGTGCAACCACCTATGAGGCCCAGCAGTTGATCCGTGGATTGCGTGGGCTCAATCTGATCGGGGGGGATGTTGTTGAAGTATCCCCGCCGTTTGATCCTTCTGGCAATACCGCATTAGTGGGAATGAGCATGATGTTTGAGATTCTCTGCGTACTGGCAGATGCTAAGTCGCGTCGCAAATGACGCATTTTCTTGTGATTTTATCGATTTTTTGAAAGGAACAAAAATGCTAAAAACTAGACGCTTTATCTCAAATATCGTTCTCGGCACTGTAATTCTTTCATGTGTCTACCCAGTTGCCACTCGGGCTGGGGAGTTAACAATCTACAGTTCGGTTGAGCCTGACAATCTTAAAGTCTTTTCTGAAAGTTTTGCAAAGGCTCACCCTTCAATTAAAGTTAACTGGGTTCGCGACTCGACTGGGGTTATTCAGGCTCGGGCGATAGCAGAGAAAGATAATCCTCGAAACGACGTATTTTTCGGCCATGCAGCGACTGATTTACTCGCTATGGACCAAATGGGAATGTTTCTCCCCTATAAGCCGAAGGCTGTGGATCAACTAGATAGCCGCTATAAGGATAAGAAGGCAACGCCAACATGGACGGGTTTATGGGGTTTTGCAGCAGCGATTTGTTTCAATACTGTTGAGGCACAAAAGCGAAATATCCCAAGACCCAGAAAGTGGTCAGACCTAACGAATCCCGTCTATAAAGGCCAGGTGACGATGCCAAATCCGGTATCGTCAGGCACCGGTTTTCTTAATGTTGCGGGTTGGATGCAAATTATGGGGCAGGATAAAGCCTGGTCCTTTATGGATCAGCTTCATACCAATGTCGCATCCTACACGCATTCTGGTTCCAAGCCCTGCAATCAGGTCGCAGCGGGCGAGTATGTTGTTGGAATATCACTACCAGGAAGAGCAGCAGAGCTTAAAACGAAAGGGGCACCGATCGATGCCGTCATACCTGAAGAGGGTATTGGCTGGGAGATGCAGGGTGTTGCGATTATGAAATCAACCAAAAATCCCGTTGATGCTAAAATCTTCGTGGACTGGGCGGTCTCCGAAGCGGCTATGGAATCCTATGCGAGCCGAGTCGAAGTTGTAGGCTTTCCCGTCAAAACCCCACGCCGTGCAAACATGCCCGCTGAGGTTACAACGCGAATGATCAACAATGACTTCGCATGGGCAGCTAAAAATAAGAGCCAGATACTCGACGAATGGCGTAAGCGTTACGATGCCAAAACAGAGCCCAAGAAGTAGCCTTCACGAAAATATTCGAGGAAAGTATTCGTGTCGAATAAAAGCAGCTTTCTTGAAGTTAAGACCCTAAGGAAGTCATACGGGCGAACTACGGTCCTTGATGATGTTTCGTTTGAAATAAAAGAGGGAGAGTTCGTATGCTTTCTCGGCCCATCAGGGTGCGGAAAAACAACTCTCCTGCTTTGCCTTGCTGGGCTCGAACAACCCGATTCTGGAGATATTCAGAAGCGAGAAAGATCGCTCGCCCGCATTCCCCCTTCGGGACGCGATGTCGGAATCGTCTTCCAGTCCTATGCTTTATTCCCAAATCTCTCCGTTAAAAAAAACATTGCGTTCGGCCTCGAAAATCAGAAAAAATCAAAAGTCGAAGTGGAAACGATCTGCGCTCAACTCATGACCCTATTAAGCCTAAATGAGCACGAGGAAAAATTTCCAAGTCAGCTATCGGGTGGGCAACAGCAGCGAGTGGCACTCGCCCGAGCCTTAGCGGTATCCCCATCTCTTTTACTTCTCGATGAACCTCTATCTGCACTCGATGCTCAAGTAAGAGCGAGGCTTAGAGGTGAGTTAAGAGATCTGCAGTCGAGGCTCGGCATTACAACAATTATGGTGACCCATGATCAGGAGGAGGCGCAGAGCCTGGCCGATCGAATTATTTTGATGAATCAGGGAAGAATTGAGCAGATCGGAACCCCTTGGGAGATTTACAACGAGCCAGCGACGAGTTTCGTCGCCGACTTTATCGGTGTCAGTAATATTTTCAGAGTTCGCTCGCTCGGGGCGGGTGAATTTCGATCAGATTCGCTGGAATTTCGATGTCCGAATCATGACAAGCCGCATAATGAAGAAGTAAAACTGCTTGTACGTCCAGAAGATATAGTTACCTCGCATACCAAGACAATACATAGCTTTGCTGAAGCGCTTGTTTGTAAAATCGAGTTCTTGGGACCGTTAGTAAG
The DNA here is from genome assembly GCA_040381655.1 of Deltaproteobacteria bacterium. Taxonomy (GTDB): domain Bacteria; phylum Bdellovibrionota_B; class Oligoflexia; order Oligoflexales; family RGVZ01; genus CAMDKS01. The sequence goes on along the minus strand of JBEIGW010000153.1, from coordinate 1,994 downwards.
ACTGCACACTGAAGCATCTAACAAGATAAAAATTGTTGCCGATCTTCCAAAGAAAGCATTTGAAATAGGCGCAGTTAATCTCGGCACAAAACTATGGCTCTCTGCAGAACCCCACGACATTAAGTTACTTAGAGTATGAGTCAATTTGCTCTCGCTACGTCGAAGAGCCCCTCCTCTTTGCCGCGAGAACGTAACGACTGGATTAACTCCACACTGCTCTATCTATACGGAGCAGCAGTATTATCAGCAATCTTCATTCCAATGGCTATGCTGCTTATCAAAAGCATACAAAATAGCAAAGGAATTTATGTTGGGCTGGCAAATTACCAAAAGTACTTCCAATCCACGGCACTTTTCGATTCTTTTTACAATAGTGTTCTTGTGTCGCTTTTAACAGCGGTCATAGTTGTTCCGACAGCCTTTCTGTATGCTTATGGATTAAGCAGAACCTGTATGAGATTCAAAGGTATCTTCAGAGCAGGTATTTTTCTTCCGCTTTTGATTCCCGGTCTTCTAAAAGCGATCGCTTTGATTTACTTATTCGGGAATCAAGGGATCTTTAAGGGCGTACTGTTTGGTGGCTCGATATACGGCCCAATCGGCATTATCGCTGCATCGATTCTCTGGACGTTTCCGCATGCTGTCCTCATCATAACCGTTTCGCTAATGAACGCGGATCGGCGTCTTTATCAGGCAGCTGAGGTAATGCAGGCGAGCACCTGGAGAGCCTTTGTCACGGTCACTTGGCCCGCCTGCCGTTACGGCCTGATCACATCATTCTTTGCTGTTTTTGTAATGGTGTTTACCGACTTCGGAATTGCGAAAGTAATTGGCGGTAACTTTAACTTACTCGCCACAGATATTTACAAGGAGGTTGTCGGACAACAAAATTTTGAAATGGGCGCAGTAATTTCAGTGATTCTTCTAATCCCCGCAATGATTTTATTTATATTCGAAAGAGCAGCTGCCAGTAAGCAGGCCTCTCAGATAACAGGCCGATCACTTCCATTAATTCCCGCTGTGCATCCTACCCGAGACTGGGCCTACTTTTTATTTTGCAGCCTGATATTGCTATCAATACTCTTAATCATTGGAATGGCTCAATTTGCGGCCCTGATTAAGTTCTGGCCCTACAACTTAGAACTTACCTTGTCGAACTATATCTTTGACCTACAAGGGGTAGGATGGGTAAACTTTTGGAATTCTATTCAGATGTCCTTACTCGCTGCGACTGCTGGAACAATCCTAGTATTTTTGGGGGCAACCCTAATCGAGAAAACTCGGTTTGATCAGTTTCTAAGGAAATTTTTACAACTATCGATGCTTCTTCCCATGGCAATTCCCGGCCTCGTGCTTGGCCTTGCATATCTGCTCTTTGTAAATAATCCAAACAATCCGCTGGGCTTTCTTTACGGCACGATGACTATTCTTGTGATTAGCTCAATCACCCATCTGTATACCGTTCCGCACCTCACTGCGCTCACAGCATTGAAAAGCTTGAGCAAAGAGATTGAGATGGTGGCACAGTCATTAAATACACCCGTCTGGCGTACTTTTTTCAGGGTTACAGTTCCCGCCTGCGCGTCAGCGATACTAGACATATGGCTTTATATTTTTCTTCGAGCAATGACGACACTATCCGCTGTTATTTTTCTCTATACAGCAGACACAAAACTGGCCGCCATCGCAGTTATTCATGTGGATGAAACGGGCTACACAGCGGCCGCCGCCGCAATGGGAATGCTTGTTGTTTACGCATGCCTTGTAGTTCGGCTCTTACACTATGTGATCTCAGCGATAGTATTGAAGAAATTTCAATCCTGGAGACATTGACGGTTAGTCGTAAACCGATCAATTAGCCGAGAAGCCCAATCACAACGGCCGATTCCTCCACCGCAGCCATCGCCGGCTGATTGCGCTTTAGCCCACTGTCGGCCTCTGTGAATCCAACAAGCTGAAGGCCCGGCCCAATCTGAACCGAGGCCTCGCTGGCT
>JBEIGW010000152.1:0-7018 GCA_040381655.1 Deltaproteobacteria bacterium | reverse complement strand
CTGCCAGCTCGAAGTCCAGATCCAAAGAGTCATTAAATGTAAGAGATCCATTCCGGCTTTCTGCAATGCCGCCTTGCTGTGTAATAAATGTGACGTCACTCCAGGATAATTTTCCGCCCGCAACTTCTGTGTTCGCCTTTATGGCAGCAAATTGGCTGGAGATCAGGCTTGCGTCCTTAATATCCACTCTGGTGGCAATCTTAACGTCCGAGTAAGGTCCAAAGATGCGGGTTTCCATTGTGCCTTTGCCGCTGAGCTTGGTCTGAGCGAAGTACGACATAGGGTTAAGATTGAATTGAGGGGAACTCATGGTGATATCCATGCCTGTGTTAGTCGAGAATGTGGAGAAACCGGAAATATTGAGTGGAAATCGAGCCACTTGTCCTGAAGAGTCAGGTGTAAAGCAATAGCCACCTGAGTTTTTAAAAAACAGGGCTGTGGAATTAATATCAAGATTAAGGCTCACATCGCAGGCTGGGGATGTTGGAAATTTCGTGCGATCGTAGTCAATTGTTGGCATTGTAAAGTTTGACAGAGTGGTCTGGGATGAGACCTGCATCTGGTACGGTGAGCTTGTTCCTGAAATTCTTAGTTCCTTGCTGCTCATGTCGAAATTCATGGCATCAAAATCAACATTAAAAATATCCATTAAGTTTCTGAACGGTAGATTGGTCGGTTGCAGGGAGAATAGATAGCTCACTTGCTTGTCGAAATTTATCTGACCTCCTCCTTTTGCTACCATGGAGTCGCCGATCTTCAGTGTTAGGTTGGTCATTTTGAACTTATTTAGATCAACCTCAAAGTCTGACTCGGTTTCATAAAGCCGGAAGTCTGCGAAGCGCGCGTCCTTGCTTCTGAATGAGCCTGTCGTTGAAAAGCTAGACGATTGCTTCGATGTAATCGGCACGGAAATGGACGTTTTCGTGGTCGCGCGAAATTCCCCGCGACTTCCTGGGATGTCGAGGAATGATCCTATGATACTCATGTCACCCTCAATATTCTCGCCATTAATTGTGGCTACGATCGAGTCAATGACATCGCTGCTCTTTTTGGTTCTTATTTCAACATTTGATTTACCGGTGAATGAGATGCGTGGTGACGCGATCTCGACTCGTCTCGCCACAAGGTTTTTCCCTCGCATTTCTGCGCGTACATTGACCTTGCCATTTTCAATATATGAGGACGTCTTATCAGTAAGTGATGTGTTTGTTGCGTTCAGATCAATCTTGAAGGCCTTCCAAGAAGAAATGTTTGCGTTGAGGTTCAATCCCTCCAAAACAATTCTTGTGCTTTCTTTTGGATCCTGAAGGCTGTTGATCGAGACGCCGTCAAGTTGCGCAATCAATGATGCGTTGCTTAGTCGTACTGAAGAAAGAGGTAGCGTAAAAGATGGTGGCCAGGATGGTGGCGGTTCAGGTCCAGACTGCGCAGGTCTTAATTTATTTAAGGCCGCCATGAAGTCTGCGGGTAGGGGCCATGTAAGCTTAAGATCTTTTAGTTCAATGTCTCCAAGTTGTGGACTACCCATAAATATTGCCCAAGGCGAGATTTTAAATGTGAACGTAGACATTGAAACTAGTTCGTCCGCATTTTCAGACTTCGTTTCGCTGGTCACTTTAATTCCGTAAATTGTCATTGCCGGCGGTAGAAGCTGCAATTTCATACTCTGGTAGTCAGCTCGTATTGGAAGTTTATCCAGGATATGAGTGTTTAAGTAATAGTTGACCATGCTGTGAGTATATGGATTGTCGATCAGAAGGTTTCCGATGTAAAGCAATGCGGCAATGGCCAGGATGGCGATGACACTTTTTTTGTGACGACGCTTCATTATAGCTAGGCCTAATCCTTGGTTTGTGGTGCCAGTAAGTCATCAATCGAAATCATGTTGGATTCGGAGCTTTTCTTTGATTTTTTGGAGGACGGTGACGTCCTCGGAGTGGTTTTCTCGCGCTTCGAATTTGGCACATCGTAGCCTAAGTGCGTGCAGATGAGGTGCGCCATTTTGATGGGTGATCCATCTGATTGTTTTGCCATATCAAAAAGATCTGCATCGCTTGGAATGGGCGTATTAGAATCAAAGGTTCGAAGTTTTTGCCGAGCTATTTTTACTAAGTCATCAACAGATAATTTACTTAGAGCGTTTTTCAATACCAGACGATTGCCAATCAATGGATCCCCAGCGAGGCTGTCTGCCCGTCTTTCGGAGCAAACAACAAGGATGGAAAGCTTTAACTCCGAGGCATCTCCGATGTTCAACACAGCGCAGATATCTCCATTCATTTGTGTGGAGTCTACGATGTCACCCGAATCAATGGCTATGATAATGGGTCGGGCGTTTTCTTTGAGAGCTGAGACTTTTTGCTGCAGAACTTTATCTGTCGATGGATCGCTCGATACCCAGTCGGCGAGAGCGTGCGATATCCAGCCGGGAGCTAAGGACGGTGAGGCGGGATTTATCGTTATAACATCCATGAATTGACTAGCTTTTTTTGAAAATTGACGGAGGAACGTCGTTTTACCAGAACCGTCGGCAGAATAGACACACAGAAGCGTATTGGCCGATTTAGCAATGTCTATGATGTCATTAATCTGATTATGCCACCCATCGGGTTGTATTTCGTTTTCAGCCGTTGCTCGTGAGAACAATGCGCCAATCGCTTCACTTTTTGATGCTTTTCTTTGATTCATGATGCGTTTTGTTCTCGTTTCAATGTAGGTGTCTGATCCCCATCTTTTATTTCAAGTTTGGCCCAGCTTTCAGCGCATTTTTCTAGCTTGGTCCGTTTAACGCCGTAGCTCTCTGCTAGGTCTTGTTTTCCATCTGCCACAAGAAGCCAAGCCAAGCGTTCTTCCATGGCCTCATTACCGGGATTTCGCTGTGACCATTCGTGCGTGGCGTTAAGGGCCTTCGTGATCTCTCCGCTTGCGATCTGGGCAGAGGCGATGTCGAGGCTCAAAAGAGCTGATGTTGGCGCGATGTTGCGGAGTTTTTCCAAAAAGCGCGCCGCATGTACAGGCATTTTTACTGATAGGTAAAACCATGCGCAGATGGCTAGTGTCGATGGATTTACTGGTGCGGCTTTACATAGACTTAATAGTTTGTCTTCGGCTTCTTTTATTAAATGTCTTGATAACATGATCTGTGTTCGCGCAGCTAACGCGATTGGCATGGCGTTAGGGTCGGCTAAAAGCTTGTCCAGTATCTCCAATTTTTTATCCTGATTCTGGTCATCAGAAATTTCTGCTAGTTTTCTAAGAACCATCATAGCTGGCTGATTCCAATGATCCATAAGGCGATCCAAGCAGTTGCTGAAAGATCCATGCGTTATTGGTTTTGGGCATGGTGTGACTTGAAAAAGACGCTCATAAATCAACACGTCGGTCGTGGAGATGTTGCTTGTAAAGACCATGGTTGGCGTTAAGCGGCAACGCGCGTCTTTGAAAAGCACACGTAGTGACTCGCTCGCGGGCAAACTTGGAGAGTCGACAATCATGAAAACGTTAATCGTATTAGTGTGGCGGAGTGCTTTCATTGAGTTAATGTCGCTTTCTGTGGTGATTGATTCCCACGATTTTTGTCGTAGGAGCTCCCTCAGCAGCGCTGGAAGGCTTTTTTCGTCGCAGAGTATCCCTGCTGTTCTTCCTGACCAGTTAGCAATATATTTCTGTTCGGGCATAAGTATGCATGTCCCTTCGATAAATTGCATTGTCCGCCACCCTCTATTATATGGCTTTGCATGCAAGGTTGTAAGTTTTGGACCATTGGATTTTAGATGTTAAGTTCTGTCAAAATTTTGACGCGCATGTGTGTCGCTCAGGTTTGAGATGGTTCGCACGCAACGGTTAGGGCCAGTCGAGATAGCTGCTGTCGATATCCGGAGTAGAAGCCTGATCGTCGATAGAATCGTCACGAACATCTGTCGTATTCGCGATTTTTTGTTTTAAGACCATCTCGTAGTGGGAGATGAAGGTTGTTTGTCCTTGATCGTTTTCCACTTTCAAGACATTGGGGTGTCGAGGATTGATGTGTTTTACTGTGATGCTGTCGCCATCGATAAAGTGCTCGCTTTTTCGTCGCTTAAGCTCCACCACATCCTCTGGCATTGCGGTATGTAGTTTCGGAGGAGGCACCCGCCTAATTCGCTGTTGCTTTCCATCGGCATCAACGTAAGAGACAGTATATGGTTTTCTGTCAAATCTTATCGGACTGGACACAAGTAAAAACCTCCCAAGCGTTGTAGCTCAGAAGGTTTTCGGATTATCTCAAAAATAGATGAGGAAAAAACTGCCTAGTAGGATTTATAGATATTACAAAATCAAATCGTAATTGGTCTGATACCCAAGGGTTACAATTTATATGATCTCGCGACCAGCTATGAATCCAGTGCTGCGAGTGTTGCAACCGCATGTTCTATTACCCGCGGATTCAAATAACATCCCGCAAGCGATGCAGGCCCTAACTTTGATTCTTATAGGAGATAGATTGGCGAGGCGACGCGCATGATTCTTAAGTTCTATGTCCTTAACCACTGACGGTGGCAATTTTTTCACCTTGTTACCGCTGGCATCGGTGGTTGTTTCGAAATCCATCATGAACCTCCTTGCGAAAATTGAGCATGGGAAAACCACTGAAATATTTGCGGAACTGTCAAATATTTGTTCCCTAGCCCAAAATAGGGGCGTAAGATACACCACTTGGATATTAAATGTCAATATTTTAATAGATTCCTTAGAATTCATTAGATTTTATATTTATTTCAGGAACTTCCATGGTTACGTTGCCGCAGGAAATTATCCGCAAGAAGAGGCGGGGGCTTGAGCTTTCGGCCGACGATATTAGAGTTTTTTTCGGTGGTTTCCTGAAGGGCGAGGTAGCGGACTACCAAGTCGCCGCTATGCTGATGGCAATTGTCCTTCGCGGAATGTCGCGTGAAGAGGCCGCGGCTTTGACGCTGACCATGAGGGACTCAGGCCAGGTCTTGAGTTGGCCTGGGGATAAAACTCGAATTGTTGATAAGCACAGTACCGGTGGTGTCGGTGATAAGACAAGTTTGATCATTCTGCCTCTGTGTATCATTGAGGGGCTGGTCGTTCCAATGATAGCCGGGCGAGGACTGGGGCACACGGGTGGTACATTAGATAAGCTAGAGTCGATCAAGGGTCTGAAAGTTTACGTAAGTCCCGATGAAGCAAGCCGACTACTTGCTCTCAACGGTGGATTTTTTATGGGACAAACGGAAGAAATTGCGCCACTCGATAAGCGGCTTTATGCAATGCGAGACGTCACGGATACGGTCGAGAGTGTGCCGCTGATCACGGCTTCTATCCTCAGTAAAAAACTTGCCGAGGGTATAGGCGGCCTGGTTATGGATGTCAAATTTGGCTCTGGCGCATTCATGCGTGAAAAAAGTGATGCTCTTGCGCTTGCTGAATCTATAGTGGCTGTGGGCTCGGCTAGTGGTTTGAACATTCGTTGTGCGTTGACCGATATGGGAAGCCCTCTAGGAGATCGCGCCGGAAATAGTCTTGAGATTGAGGAGTGTGTGGAGGTTCTTCGGGGTGATGGTCCCAAGTCCACCCGTGAGTTATCACTTGAATTGGCAGCAGAGATGGTGCTTCTTGCGCGTCCAAAGGAATCTCGTCCGCAGCTCATTTCCAGGCTTGAGAGTCATTTATCATCGGGACGAGCATTTGAAGTTTTATCCAGAGTTGTTGCTGCTCAAGGCGGTGATACTGACCAGCTTGTGCACACTCAAAAACTACCGGTCGCAAAACATCGTTTGGAAGTTAGAGCTGAGGATGATGGTTTTGTTTGTGCATGTGATGTGCGTGAGCTGGGGCTGACAATCGTCGAACTAGGTGGCGGCCGCAGGCGCGCGTCAGACCGCATTAATCCAGCCGTGGGCTTGTCGTCGTTAAAGCGTGTAGGTGACAGAATTGTTAAAGGTGACGTGCTTGCAGTGATTCACGCCGACTCATCGGAAGCGGCAACTCGAGTTGCCAAACGGGTGCGATCAGCGTACTCGCTATCGGATCAAGCGAGTCCCGAAGCGCTAGTTTGGCGTTATGTTTAGTAGTAATTTTTTGAGGACAGTTTGGAGGTTGTAGTATGACAAGTCGTCCTGGTTCTATCGAGTACAAACCGCTTTATAACGAGTCTGAAATAAAGAGTCGTATCAAGGAGCTTGGCGCTAAAATCACCAAAGATTTTCAGGGCGAAGAGGTTGTCGTCGTTGCTGTGCTGAAGGGTGCTTTTATGTTTGTGGCGGATCTTGTGCGTGAGATTAAGGTGCCAGTTGTTGTGGATTTTATTGGTTGCGCTAGTTACAGCGGTACAAAAACAACAGGGACAGTTAAAATAACCCAAGATTTATCGATCGATATCACGGATAAAAATGTATTACTTGTTGAGGATATCGTTGATACTGGGCGAACACTGGATTATCTCCTGCGTATTCTGTCCGAGCGGCGACCGCGTTCTTTGCGCCTGTGCGCTCTACTGAATAAACCTGGTGCGCGCGAAGTTCAGGTTTCAGTCGACTACCACGGTTTTTCAATTTCTAATGAATTCGTCATCGGATACGGTTTGGATCTGGATCAGAGGTATCGCGAGTTATCGTTTATCGCGCAGGTTAAAACCTGAGTCTTACTGAATTTGATCTTTATCGCGACTCGAAGATAGCTTTTTTAGGTCTGCCATCAGCGTATTGATACGCTCAAGGCTTGATCGAATTTTTTGTAAACGATCACCGAAGTCTTCACGCGCGGCCGTAGACTTTAGACTATCACTTGAGCCCGATATTTGCCCTTTATCCGAGTCAACGAATAGAGGTTTACGAGCTCTTGAAAATTCGTTGTTAACGTCCTGCTTGCTCTTGAAAGCGGAGAAATCTAGAATTTTTGAGGGCTTTGTACTTTGAGGGGTATTTGATGGGATGGACGACATGTTGGGTTCCTTAACAGCTACAAGTGGAGGTTCAGCAAAAACATCATCAGCCAGAGCAACAACAGTTTCGGG
>JBEIGW010000151.1:0-7055 GCA_040381655.1 Deltaproteobacteria bacterium | reverse complement strand
TTTGGATCGCCATGGCGCGGCGTACACTGTCCTCAGTCGGAGTAGTTATGGCTTCATCATAGGCATTCGTGTGTAGCGAATTACAGTTATCATAAAGAGCAATCAGTGCCTGGAGAGTTGTACGAATATCGTTGAAGTCAATCTCCATGGCATGCAGCGACCGGCCAGAGGTTTGAATGTGGTATTTCAGCATTTGGCTACGCTCTGACGCCTTGTATAGATCTCGCATGGCCACAGCCCAAATTCTTCGAGCAACGCGGCCGATGACTCCGTACTCAGCGTCGACGCCGTTTGAGAAGAAGAAGCTTAGGTTTGGCGCGAAGTCGTCGATTTTCATGCCGCGCGCCAGGTAGTACTCAACGTATGTAAATCCGTTGGCTAGCGTAAAAGCTAGCTGACTGATGGGGTTCGCGCCCGCTTCAGCGATGTGGTAGCCCGAGATTGACACCGAATAGTAGTTTCGAACCGATTTTTCGATGAAGTATTCTTGGATGTCGCCCATGAGTTTTAGTGCAAATTCAGTCGAAAAGATGCAGGTGTTTTGCGCCTGATCTTCTTTCAGAATATCAGCCTGTACTGTTCCTCGAACCGTTTGCAGTGTCTTGTCATAAATTTGCTTATGCTCATCGGGAGATGGTGCGCGCCTTTTTTGTTTTGTGAAGGCTTCAACTTGCTGGTCCACGGCCGTATTGAGGAACATGGCCAGAATGATGGGAGCTGGGCCGTTAATGGTCATTGATACCGACGTGGTCGGCGAGCAAAGATCAAACCCCTTATAGAGATCTTTCATGTCCTCAATGGTGGCGATCGATACTCCGGATTCGCCAATTTTCCCGTAGATATCAGGCCTACGGTCCGGTTCTGCGCCGTAAAGGGTCACCGAGTCAAACGCCGTGGAGAGGCGCTTGGCGTCATCATTGCGGGACAGGTAATGGAAGCGGTTATTGGTCCGGTTAGGTCCGCCCTCTCCGGCAAATTGTCTCTTTGGATCTTCGCCCGTTCTTCTGAATGGATAAACACCAGCCGTGTAGGGGAAGTTTCCTGGAATGTTTTCTCTTAGCACATAATCAGCAATTTCAGCTCTGCTTTGCAGGCGCGGCAACGCCACTTTGGGTAAGGTCAGCTGGGATAGGGTCGTGAACGACGATTCGACGTTTACGTCTTTACCGCGGACTTGGTACGTGAACTCTTTACTGTTGTAGTTTTTTTGTAGCTCCGGCCAGCGTTCCAAGGCGTCTCTGACGTCAGCTGGGATTTGCTTCCAAAGGGCGTGAGCCTCGCTTTCGAGTGTTTTTGCGATATCGGACTTTCCGGTGTCTTTTAGGTGTTTTGCCGACCTCTCTAGTCCATCAGCTTTGCGAATCATCTCGACGATTGTTGCGCGGTGTTCATGGTAGGTCCGAACGGTTCTTGAGATGTCGGATAGATAATTGATCTTCTCGCCCGGTATCAATGAGCCGCGGTGGGTTGATTCAAACGAATATTTACGGGTGCTGGAAGGCTTAAAACGCGCCTCGCCCAGCTTGGTATTAAGTTTTTCACAAAGGGCTTTGTATAAGCCATTCGTACCGTCATCGTTGAAACGGCTAGCGATCGTTCCATAGACGGGATAAGCAGACTCTTCGACTCTTTGGCCTTTAAATCTGGTGCGACGAAGCTGCGTTCTGACATCTCTTAGAGCGTCAGGGGCTTGGCGTCTTTCAAATTTATTGATGGCAATCAGATCGGCAAAGTCGAGCATGTCGATTTTCTCAAGCTGAGTCTGGGCGCCGAACTCGCAAGTCATCACGTAAAGACTGACGTCACTCACGTCAAGAATTCCTGTGTCACCCTGGCCAATGCCTGAGGTCTCAACAATCAAGAAATCAAAATCACGCGTTTTCAGAAGGCTGAGGGCTTCCTTCGTGGCGTGAGCAATTTCTTTGCCGCTTGAGCGGGTGGCAAAGCTGCGGAGAAACACGCGCGGGTCACTCGCACTATTGATTCGAATGCGGTCCCCGAGTAGCGCACCCCCGGTAGCTTTCTTGCTAGGATCAATACAGATGAGTCCTATTTTGACATCAGGATGATCCCACAAAAAGCGGTTGATCAGCTCATCAGTGATGGAGCTTTTACCTGCTCCGCCAGTTCCCGTGATTCCAAGGACTGGTATTTTCGTTTTTTTGTTTGCCGATGCGGGCAATGATTTTGCCAAACTGGCTGCATTTTCAGAACCGTTCTCCAACAGAGTTAGTCCGCGGCTTAGCTTGACCCAATCATTAGACGATTGATTACGGCCAGCCCATTGGCTCATGCCGACGTCAGTCTCTTTGATCATGTGCCCGATAATGCCGTCTAGACCAAGTTTTGCCCCATCTTCTGGGCTGTAGATTTTTGTGACTCCAGACTGATGGAGCTCATCCATTTCTTTCAGCGTGATGACGCCGCCACCACCGCCGAATATCTTAATGTCTTTTGCCCCAGCCTCGTCGAGAAGCTGGCGGATATACTTAAAGTACTCCATGTGACCGCCTTGATAACTTGAGATGGCGATCCCTTGAACATCTTCTTGTAATGCTGCGTCGACGACTTCTTTTGCGGAGCGATTATGTCCTAGGTGAATCACTTCAGCGCCTCTTGCCTGAAGGAGTCGACGCATGATGTTGATTGAGGCATCGTGTCCATCAAAAAGTGCAGTCGCTGTGACAAACCTGATTTTGTTTTTTGGTTTGTAGTTTTGAAGTTCCTTGGCGTCTTGGCTGATGATTACGCTACCGCGATTTTCAGGTGTGGACATGGCGTTTTTCTCAATTCCTTCGGTTACTTGTGGACCTCGCAGCATATCAAACCTAAAAATATGCGTCACGAAGACAAATTTATCTGTATTTTCATTAAGTTATAAGGTTATTATGGCACGGGTCGCCTGTTTCGTTTGCCGCATGAGGTTTGATTCGTTGGTGCGAAAATTTCTTGATCTTGAATTCTGTGATGACTTCGTTGAAAGCCTCCCCGGTGATCCGTCAACTGATGTGTCATCTCGAGACGTTTTGAATGCCTGTTACTCGTTTGTTTCACCAACAAAAGTCTCTTCCCCAAAATTAGTAACTTGGTCAGATCAACTGGCCGAGTCTCTTGGTGTTTGCAGTCCGCTCGTAGACGAAAATCAAAAGATGGCGAGTGTCTTGTCAGGAAATTCTTTGCTTCCCGGCATGCGTCCATACTCAGCTTGTTATGGCGGTCATCAATTTGGTCATTGGGCGGGTCAGTTAGGTGATGGTCGAGCGATCACCCTCGGCGAGTTTAAAGATCTGAGTGGTAAATCATGGGAGCTACAGCTCAAGGGAGCTGGCAGAACTCCATATTCTAGACATGCCGATGGTCGTGCCGTTCTGCGGTCATCTCTCAGGGAATTTCTTTGCAGTGAAGCCATGCACGGTCTTGGTATTCCCACCACCAGAGCGTTGTCGCTAGTTCTCACAGGTGATTCCGTAGTGAGAGATATGTTCTATGACGGAAGACCTGCCGCGGAACCAGGAGCCATCACGTCACGGGTGGCGCCCAGTTTTTTACGATTTGGTAATTTTCAGATTTTGAGCGTCAGGGGAGAATACGGGAATCTTCGAACATTGGCTGATTACGCCATTTCGAGATTTAGTTCGGATTTCATCTCAAGCTCTGAGCCGCAGTACCATAAGTGGTTTGAAGATATCTGTGTGCGAACGGCCAAGCTGATGGTCGATTGGCAGCGCACTGGGTTTGTCCACGGCGTCATGAACACAGATAACATGTCTATTCTGGGCTTAACGATTGACTACGGACCCTACGGCTGGCTCGAGGGCTTTGATCCAAACTGGACCCCAAACACAACAGACGCTGCTGTTAGGCGCTACTGCTACGGCAGACAGCCCCAGATCGCTTATTGGAATTTGCAGCGGTTTGGTGAGGCGTTGCTGCCGCTATTTGAAGGTGATTCTGGTGTCGAAAAGATAAAAACTGGCCTTGATCGGTATGTTGAGACATTCAATAAGAATTTTTTGGACGTCTTTGCGCAGAAAATTGGTTTACAACGTTGTCGTGACCGCGCCGATGAGGCGCTCATCACGGATTTGCTGGATCTTTTGAAAGGTGTTGAGACCGACATGACAATATTCTTTAGACGCCTGGCCGCGATCGATCTCGCTAAAATAAGCGTAAAAAGTACCTGGGACGATTTAGGTGAGATTTTTGATTCCTTCTATAATTTGTCAGCCGTACCACCATCTCACCAACAAGAGATGCTCGACTGGATGAGGCGCTATGCAAGGAGATTTGACCTTGAGGGTACCGACCAAGAGCGGCGAGTTGAGCTTATGAATAAGATGAATCCAAAGTTTATCTTTAGAAATTATCTTGCTCAGGAAATCATCGACGAGATCATGCAAGGCACGACCACTAAGTTGCACCAAGTTCTAAAGCGCGCGCAGTCCCCTTACGTAGATATGGCTGGGGATGAAGAGCTATGCAAACGACGGCCTGAATGGGCGAGGTTTAAGCCAGGATGCTCGGCCTTATCATGTAGCTCGTGAGTAAAATGACCCTTGAGCTAGGCATCGGATTTACTTACGCCGCTTTAGCATTGCAAGAGCTTGTGCTGGAGTCTTACCAAGTCTCCAAAGTCCAATCGATGCAAACACCGAGGCAATCAAAGTCAAATCCACTAGAAGCCGTAACGAGGCGTCTAGTTTTGTCAAAATAACACTGGTTTCTGTTGCACCGACCAGGGCTCCGAAACTAAGTTTCGAAAGCGACTCCTGATAGGTATTGTGGATGCTAACGACGAGTAATGTCCCGATAGCTAGTTGCATCAATGAAGTAAAAATTTGCTTCCATTCGACCTTTACTTTATCTGCATACATGCCGCATATCAGTATGACGGCATTCAAAGTTAGCGTGACCGAAGCAGTCATTGCTAGGCCTTTGTGACCATATTGCTTCACCAATACGGCATTAGCGAAGTAGTTAGCAGCAATGCTCAAAAGACTTACAAGCATGGGAAATCTAGTACGACCAGTGGCGTAGTAGTAGCTATTCATGACTTTTAGAAGGCCATAGCCTAGAAGTCCGTAACTATAGGCTTCAATCGCCACGGCAGTCGCTGCAGTATCCGATGCAGTAAATTTACCAGCCTCGTAGAGAATTTGGGTAATCTCCGTCGATCCAAAGACAAGCGCTAAGGTACACGGGATCATCAGCCATGCGACGAGGTCCATGGCGTTAATAATTTGTCGGCTGGCTTTTAGATCAACAGTCCCACCAGCTTCTGTTATCGACTTGGTCAGGCTTGGGAGCACTGCTGCACCCACAGCGACTCCAAACATTCCGATGGGGAGCTGGACCAGTCGAAATGCGAAGTAAAGCCAGGTGACGGCTCCCGTTTCAAGGCTGGTTGCGAAGTTTGTGTTCACGATCACGTTCACTTGGCCAGCACTGGCAGCTATCACCATGGGGCCCATGAGCAAAAGTATTTTTTTAATATCCTTTGACCAAGGAAATACTTTGGGAAGGAGTGCTTGACCCTTGAGTAGTGGCTTCCAAAGACCCCAGGTTTGGATGGCCGCTTGTGCCGCGCCTCCAAGGAGGGTGCCGAGTGCAAGACCAAAAATCCCCGCATCACCGAAATTTTCAGTCCACTCGTTTGGTAGATAGTCGCGAGCAAGTGGGGCAAACCATAGGGCACCAATAATGCTAAATAGATTGAAGAGAATGGGAGCCACCCCTGCTAGGAAGAATCCTCCTCGCTGGTATAAGGCGCCCTGAACAACGGCACCAAAGGCAGCAAAACCAATGAATGGAAATAAAAGCTGGGTGAGTGCGACGGTGACCCCCTGAAATTCTGGATCATGTCCATCAAATAGGGTCATAAGCCGAACTAGATCATCGGAAAATAAGATTCCAATTGTACAAATCAAAAGACTCAACAACATGACAAACTGTAACGTTTGTATCAAAAGCTTATTAGCGGATTCTTTGTCATCAACACAAAGGCCTGAGTAAACTTTTGTAAAGCTTGAGCCGAGAGCCCCTTCGGCTAGAAGTTCGCGGAGGAGATTGGGTATTCGAAACGCGACAACAAAAGCGTCCATGAAAACGCTTGCGCCAAAGACAGCGCCGATGACAGATTCCCGAATCACTCCACTGAACCGACTCAGAAGAGTTCCCATCGAGAACAAAAAGCTGGATTTTGCTAGAGACATGTCTCTCCAGTTTAACTGCATAGGGCGACTAAGACCAGTCGACGACTCCGAGGGCAATGTCTATGGGAAGCGCTAAAAACCGCATCCCAGCACCCTATTAATATGATGATTTTATTAGATAAATTTAAGCTTCACAAATCCTTTGTGAAGCCCCCTAAAGATTCTTCCCCACACCGACGATGGCATTAATAACAGAGGAGGGGGCTCATGGGACGCTCTCGGACATTCCAGATTTTGCTTGCCCTTGCGGGCTTCGCGTTCGTTGCCTGTAACGACAAGTTTATGGCTGAATCAGCTAGGTCGAAGACGTCAGCGCTTGCGGCCATTTCGACCACCGTGGATGAAGCTGGAAATATTTCTGGAACTATCGACCCAAGTGCGTCTGCCACGCAGCTTTTGAAATTTAGTTCAGGTGAGCTTGCGGGTTCTGCGATCGCTATTCCCCCTGGAGCACTCTCAATACCCGTCTCTGTGACGGTCGGTGCGGGAGAATCCTTGTCATCGTCGCAGTTTTTGCAAGATGTTGGGATTACCAATAACTCGATCAGTGCGGCGGGGCCTAGTGTCGCGTTTACTCCGAGTCAACCAGTTGAGGCAACCAATCCATTGACATTGTCGATTCCGTTTTCATCGGGGTCGTCGCTATCGTTGACTACATCAAACGACAATATCGTGGTGCTTTACCGTTGGACTAAAGTGGTGAATGGCGAATCGTCTCACTCGATGGGGATAATTCCGGCCAAGGATGTTGTCATCGCTAAAGACAAAGTGAGTTTTCAGACCACCAAGTTTGGTGTGTTCCAACTTGGAAAGGCTGAGACAAAAATCGTTGAACGCGTGAAC
>JBEIGW010000150.1:0-7089 GCA_040381655.1 Deltaproteobacteria bacterium | reverse complement strand
CGTGCGGTACAGATTAGTCCTCAGTGTGCGCAAGACGCAGTCTCGCTAATTGGACCGCCCAAAAGCTTTGAATATACCCGGTGGTTTGGCTTTGCTAGTCCCGAGCTCAAAGGGGCTTATGGCTGCGTCAGGTACAGGCCTGTTGGTGGCTAGTCTAGCGCGGTTAAGCTCGCTGTTTTAGGGGTAAATTAGGCTTGTGGGATCAGCTGGTTAATTTGATGGTTTCTTTGCCATTCAGGCGGATTTGACTGCATTAAATGCTAATAAATTTGGCTGTTTAGGTGCTCTTCTATAGGCGATTAATTATTTTCCGATGGTGACCCAAACGAGGAGAACGGTATGAGCTGTCGCAAGGACACCTTTCAACAGGGTAATTCGACACTAATTTTTTCAATTATGCTTGCGGCGGTGACTGGTATCGGCGTCAAGGTTGCTTCTGATCGTCAAGCCTCACAGGCAAGTCAAACACGCACGGAAAAGCAAAGTGAGTGGGCTGAAAACGCAATTGAAGCGGCTGTCGCGAGAGCGCAAGCACTTTTATCGGTTCGTCCAGGGACGCCAAAGCAGCCTGGTGAGATTATGGCCGAGCCTCTAAGTACGAATTTGTCTGGAGCAGTATCTCTCAAGAACAACTCAGCCAATCCTGTTGGATGGACACTTGTTGATAATAAGACCCTTAGACTCACAATGGCTGGAATGGGTGGAGCTGATCTCGACGGGGATCAGGTTGTAACGTTATCTTTTTCAAAGCCAATCGTGACAAGATCGCCTGTCGACAACGCGGTGCAGCTGTTGCGTGGTTTTGAGGTGATTGCACGGACTACGATTAAAAGACGCGATGGGTCAACCTTCGAGTTAACAAGACCCAAGCAGGTGATCGTCGAGCCAGGCGCGACTGGGGGTACGGGGGGATATACTGAGTGTAAGTTGGAAGGTCCAGGCTACACGATGGAGCCGAACGTTTCTGCAACCGCGAAACTATTCGTAAAAGGTCGCGCTTCAGTAGCTAATCTTCCTCGAAAGGGCGAGGAGCTTGGTAAAGCAATCTTTGCAGAAGAAAATAATGATATCCTAACGTTTGATGGAAAAAAGTACAGTGTCCCAGCCTCGGCAAGTCTGTTTTTTACAAAATTTGATGGCGCGATGGGCCCTAGTGTCCGGGTGGCTGATAGAAACGATATAACGCTCCCCGTGGTGGCTGATGCTGATCTGGAGAAATGGCAGGAGTATTCCTTTAAATTTGAGGCTCCCAGGCCGTTGACCGCAGTTGATGGTGGGACAGTTAAGTTCCCCATGTGGGCGACTATAAAACTTTCCGATGGAACTTGGAAAAAATGCGATCAAACGACAGTTTCGGTACGTCAGATCACTTCGTGTGAATTTTCAGCACCATCAAGTCCTGAGATTGACTACTCTGAGGATAATCTAGTTATCGATATGAATGAGTATAATGATTATGCCGCCTTGTATGCGAGAAAGGGCTATGACGTCCCTGGGTGCAAGGCTACTTGTAGTAGTTATAAAAGTTCTAGCACTTGTAACAGTCACAAGGCCAATTGTTTTTGGTATGACGACTCGTCTCTGAAGGTTAAAGGCTGCTATTATAAAGATGCAGCTGCGTTTGTAGACTGTGAGAAGGTGGGTGATCCCGATAAAACCTACACCTTGACGAAGCCAGAAGATAAGATCCCAACTTCGACCTCAATAACCTGGAAGCAGGGTCAAGGAGGCGGAGCTTGTTTAGAAATGACGGCTGAAATACAATCGCCGCCTGATGATCGCTACTATAATGGAAATAAATTCATTGGTGAGATGCCAAAAATCACCGTGAAACCGTCTTGCACTAATAAGACAATCAAAATTGAGGTAGATAGTAAAAAGGTACCGCCAGGTCTTTACCGGGTTTTTGGTAAATTCAAGTCGGCCCAGGGAGTTGGAACGTGCTTTGCTAGTGTTAAAGTTGGCTTCGATCCTTGCAAATATACGAATAGGAAAAGTTCGGGGCAAAATTTAGGTTTTCCTATTAATTTCTACGGGAAGACTGGAACGCATAAACAAACGGTGACACCGCGGGCTGCAACCGAAAGCGAGTACTACGCCCTTTCGCCTACAGACGTCGTGGACTGCGCAACCAATGACGCCCGATGCTACTATGTTCCGCCCGGGCCTGGGACCAATCGAACACTCTTCGTGCATGTTGATAGCCCGAACCTTCCCACCTGTAATATTGTTCCGGTTTCAAGGATCAATCTGGGATGCTTTGCATATGGCTCCAAGATTTTGATGGGTGATGGGCGATGGTTGGCTGGAGAGAGTGTTAAACGGGGTGATTATGTTTGGAATCCGGTGATCAAAATGCCCGTGTCGGTTATTGAAACTACCAGTGGCCCCGAAAGGCCAGCTCTTGTGAAGATCGAAACGGCTTCAGGGGAAATCGTGAGAGTCACGCGCAATCACCCTGTGCTGACCAGCGGAGGGCTAAAGGCTGCTAAAGATATCAAAATCGGCGATCTGCTTCGCAAGATCGATGGTAACGATACCACTGTAACAAATGTGACAGGAGACAGAGAGAAGGGTAGTTTTGTTTGGAATGTAAGGCTGGATGGTCGGGCCAGGGGTGATGAATTCCACTACGTCCTTGTTGATGGTATTATTACTGGGGATTTGACATTACAGGAGAATCTCGAGACTGCTCTAAAACTCAGTCACCAGAAATAGTGATGATGTGATGAAGCATTTTGATGTAAATAAAAACTCCGGCATGAGCTTGGTGTCAGTGCTTATATCGCTGGCGATCATGGGTATCATCAGTTTTACAACGTTTTCTTGGCTAGCGAATTACCAGAAAGGTCGCGCGAAATTAGCGGCATTAAATTCAGTCGGAGAAGTTGAGCGGGTTATCACATCAGCCATTGGCCAATCCATTCAGAGTTATGTCAGGAAAGGCTGCAGTAACGGGACCGCTGCTAACACGGGTATCTCACTTCTTAATCAGAAAAGAACACTTAGTAGCTTTGGTGAGCTGGTGAGGGCGAAGAAGCAGAAGGAGATCACTTTAACGGCACCTTCCTCCGGCCAGCAAGCTTATATAGATGCAAGTGCCGCTCTAAAAAACTGTCCCGAAGCTGACCCGGCGACGGGTACAAGCAAAAAATTTAAGACTTGCTTTAGGTTTATTCCCGATAAAACTTCGGGGTCGGTAGCTTCAAAAGCGGGGCCTAGTTCGATTCTCAAAGCGAATTTGGTTTTTGTTTATATAGAAAGTGACATCTTGAATCTTCGCGATGGAACCGGCTTAACTTGTGGGCAGGTGATTGACAAAACCGGGCTGATTAAATGTACGATCACAGGCGGTTGTAGCGCATACAGTGAGTCAAGTTTCCCTGGGTCTGGAGTGCAGCATTACTACAAAGTGTTTTGGGATTTGGGGTCTGGCGGTAACAGAACCTATAACTCAAAAGAAGGAAAAATTTATGTTCCGAACTAGTTCGGGATTCTCGTTAGTCGAGGTTCTGGTTGCGGTGGCCATTTCCGGTTTTTTTTTCCTAGCTGCTGGAAGGTTCTACTCTGATTTTGTTAGGTCCCAGGCAAAGATTGAGGCCGCCGCTAATTCCAATCAGCAAATCGACGAAATTGTGAAAATTATTAAGACGAGGTGGTCTCAGAGGCAGCGTCCCATCGATCCGGCTACGGATTTACCCGGAGCTTTTAGATTGGCATCTCCGGGCTTTAGTCTCTCACCCAGTAATAACGGCGCCAATCGTTTAAATTTACAAATTTCGACAATTGACACTGTAGGTAATAGATCGTCCAATGACGTGTCTATTTACGGGAATTGTAAGTCTTATCCAACGTTAACCAAACTATTCACAAATCCGAATCCAAAGCCCGAAAGTCTCTGCCGATGTCCATCAGGCCAAGCGAATCAGATGGCAGTTGATGCGACCGCCATTGGACAAGGAATAAAGCTATTTCCGGCGGATCCCACTGTATCGACAGGTGCGAGCCTTCTGTCGTTGGCAGTTTGTTTCAGCTGGCCGAATAATGGTGCGACGAGTGCCAGAGATGCTCGAGGTGCTGCAATTATGTCGGACCTCTTGGTAGACATTGAAGCTGCTTACATTGGTGTTGGTGAGAAGCTTTATTTTTTGCGTAGAAGCTTGTCGTTACCAGTTAACATGACCAACAAATCCCCTGACAGCCTTCTCAAGTAGTGCTTTCATCGGGTTTTGCTTTGTATATAGTTGCTATAATCGCAGGTTTAGGTCGTGGGCTAAACAGACGTTGTGGGTGATTTTTGGAGGGCTTTCACATGGACAAAAAAACCGTAGTTTTTTTAACGGTCGTTGCCGTTTTAATTGGAGCAATGGTACTCCGGACCAAGAAAAATCGGGGCAACAGCCGGGCCTCGCTGCAATCGTCAGAAAGTAGCTCGACAGCTTCGTCACCTGCAGGCACGCCCTCATTGCAATTCAGTCAAAATGATAGGACT
Source organism: Deltaproteobacteria bacterium (assembly GCA_040381655.1). Taxonomy (GTDB): domain Bacteria; phylum Bdellovibrionota_B; class Oligoflexia; order Oligoflexales; family RGVZ01; genus CAMDKS01. The sequence continues at coordinate 2,597 of JBEIGW010000150.1, read as the reverse complement.
CCAAAATCAAGTGATACCAGCACTGGGGTACCCACGGCTCCAACGATCGGATCAGCATACGTTAAAGATGAAAACGGTAAGAGAAATCTGACTATTGAGCTTTCACCCATTAAACAGTGCCAAAATGGTGATGCCGACGCAATGCTTGCTTTGTCGCGTACTACGGGCGCAAAGTTGATTGCAACGCTTGAACCGATTGATACCAAAGATGATTCCAAGGCAGTAGTGAGAGAAATAACCGCCTCTGATTTCTCACTCGGGGCAAACTTTGCTTTTGAAGTTAAAGAAGATAGTCCCAAAGTTTTCGGTATTTATCTTTGTAGTGACGCATTGAACTCCAAAAGCTGCCGAAACAAGCCACCGGCAAAATTAGTGTTTGGTTATGAAAGTTTTTTGTCGTCCCTTGAGGCTTCAAGCAGCAAGGACTTTGTCTTTTTTGTCCATCTGCTGGTGCTTGGCAAGGACAATTATCAAGTTTATCAGTCGGATTTTGAACAGGTAAATATCGAGAAAACTATAGCGGCAGCTTTCAACAAAACAAATCTCTCGGGTCAAGAGTTGACCACGGCGCGCGAAATATCGAAACTTTTGAAGGGAATCAGGCCATACCCTATCGCGGCATTAAATGATGCAACGGTGGGAACGGTCCTAAGGATGAGTATTACTCGCAAAGATCCTAGTGTGTGTAGCCAATAATTTTTGAGGCTAGTCGGGAGTTTATGGCTATAAAAATTGGTCATGTCTTAAAATTATCCTGTTTATGCTGGAGCTTTTTATTTTTGTCGAGCTCGGCTGAGGAGACGGTTTTTAAGGACGCATATGGCAGGACGGGAAAGTATAGAATAGATCGGCCAGGTTCTGGCTCAAGACGCGGTGTTCTTGTTTATTTTCACGGCTCCGGCGCAACCGCAAATTATGCTGCAAATTTCGCCGAGTTGGCGACAATTGCGCATCGTTTTGAGTTAACTCCAGTTGCTCTCCAAGCTCCTGATGGAGCCATCACCTGGGCAGAAAAGGGGCCGTCTTCGGGGCGAATTTCTTATGCGCAGGCGCTTTTAAAAAGGGAAGTGTTTGGTAAGTCGCCCAGCCTTGATATTAACAAAACGATTTTTGTGGGTGTTTCAGCCGGCGCCACATTCGTAGCCGGTGATTTTCTGCCCAGTCACATCAAAGACTATGGTGGAGGCGCTGTTTTACTGTGTGGCGGAGCATCGCCCATATATCCCATAAAAATAGCCACGACTAAAAAAGATTTCAAAATGTATGTTGCCATACACCCAACGGATTTTTTATTTGGGCAAACTATGATGGGAGTAGATTTCTGGCGAAAACGCGGTCTTACAGTCAAAACAATTCAGTCAGCGGGCGGCGGGCACTGCGGATTTGACCTGAACGCGGCCATGCTCGAAGGCATTGGTTTTGTTTTGGGTAAATAATCGGTACAAAATATTTTAATACCCGAATATCGTGTGATAATTCTAGAAGCTTAAAATCATCGGCGGAAGTTCTAGTTTTACCCGTCGTGCTGATAGAGGTTGGTTTTCGGGCTCATCGATCGGGTTCTTTTTCGTCAGATGATAGGTAGCTAAAAAAGCAGCCACATCCCACCACGTGTGAATAAAAACGGATTCTCCTAGCGTCCAGCGATTTTTTAGTGAGATTCGTCCCAGATGAAACCCCAATAAAAACTGCGGCCAGGGTTGGGGGTTGTTTCCCAAGTGTGCGGCGGCAAAAAGAAGGCTTTGGGTTAGGTTAGCAATGCCTTCTGAACATCCATATTCATGTAATACGGGCATGGCCCAACCACGAAAAATAGCTTCTTCATGGGTGCCTGCGCCGTAAGAAAAAGCGGATGCAAACCAGGGGTCTTCGCGACGGAGTGAGGATTTATGAAATTCCTTGGTGGGGTGTGTTGCAAGATACCAAGAGGCTCCGGAGGCCACGGCGAGGGTTATAAATGTAGAAGGTCTAATTAAATATTCGTAGTTAAAAGGCGCTTTTAAAAGATCCAGCGTGGTTTCTCCCTGACCCAAAAAATTGTATTGCCCAAATTTTTGTCGCTGCCAAACAGATGACCTAAATGTGTGGTAAAGGCTAAATCCACCTGAGGCTTGGTAGATTTGGAGGCCGAGTAAATACTTACGCAGTCCGACGTCTTTTAATGTGAAATCTATAGATCTGTTTTCGTTTACTAGTGCCTTTGGTTTTGACTGGTTGGCGTAATTTGCCGATCCAATCGCGATACTTGAGTAGGTCAGCGCGCTGATGGTCTGACCACGTAGCCATTGACCGAACCCTGGTAGCAGAAATGAGGCTATTGGAAGTGAAATATCACTCGCGCTGGGTTCGTTATCGTATTCTTCATATCCCCATGGGTAGTTGTCAAAATTTATATAAACTGGCCGACCTAATTGTGCCGTGTTTTGCAGTTTAATAACCCCGGACTCCCGCTGAGTTGGCGTCTAGGGCCCAATTGGACACTGGTACAGTTGGACACTGGTACAGTTGGACACTGGTACAGTTGGACACTGGTACAGTTGGACACTGGTACAGTTGGACACTGGTACAGTTGGACACTGGTACAGTTGGACACTGGT
>JBEIGW010000149.1:0-7126 GCA_040381655.1 Deltaproteobacteria bacterium | reverse complement strand
GTCGGGTAAAAATTATCAAGTTTATACCGACGAACGAGATACCGCAGGATGGCGTTAGACTCCGCCAGCGTGAATTGACCATCGCGAATAACCGGTACGCGACCTGAGGGGTTCATCTCCAGGTATTCGGGCGCCCGTTGCTGCTTACTTTCCAGCGAGACAACACGTAGGTCAAAAGGAAGCTTCGCCTCTTCCAGCAAAAAAAACACCTTGCGACTAAATGGTGACTCAGGGTGGTGAAAAAAATGAAGCATGGTGAGAGGTACCTCCAGAACCCTTAAACCCCGTTCAGCTTACTACGATAGGGATCATACAAACAAAGGGCTTTCTAAATAGCACAAAAAATCATCATTTTGATTGCGAGACCACTGGAAAACATGCTATCTCGGGCCAGCTCCCAGGACCTATATTTGCGCATTGGACGCAAGATAACCCATTTGACGCGAGAGTTTTTGATCACATGAAAACTGATAAACCGATAGCAAACGACGCCTGCCCAACATGGGCCGCCGATATGATTTCGAAAATACTTCTCCTCGAGGTAGAAGCTGGCACGATCAAAAATATATCCGAATCGGCAGCCCGTGAAGGTTGGTCTACCACGAAGGCCGAAGAACTGATGAAAATTGCGGCTAAAATGGATAAAAATGAATCTGATGCAAGCACTCAAAAGGACATCTCCGCAGAGGTCGAGGCCATTTTCTCTAAAGTGACCCGCGGGCTTGCACGTGAGGGCCACTCCGCAGCAGCCATCGCCGCCATGATCAATACGCGCATTCCGACCGGCTGCAGGCTACCCTATTGCAACGCAGACGAAGTTCAAGCCGCGCTGGACTGATTTTTTTGTGAGATCCAGCGCCTGGATCTAAATTTGACCAATTCGTTTGAAAAGTGCTTAATGAGAGCTCTAGCAATAACTGCGTCCAGTTGAACTGGGGGGCCAAGCATTGACGATTCTTCTCAAGCAAATTTTTGGTTTAATTAAACTACTGAATAGCGAAACCGGCACCAATCAGATCGCGTGGGGAGTCGCCGCCGGTTTTGTGCTGGGACTGTCGCCAGCGTTTTCGCTGCAGGCAATCCTAATTTTTTTGATGATTCTAGTTTTTAGAATTCAGGCTGGAGCTGCATTTGTTTCAGCCTTTTTCTTTAGCTTTATAGCTTATCTCATGGACCCCATCACCGCGAGTATTGGCGCGGCTGTGCTGGAATCTCCGTCTCTTCGTGCAACCTTTACATCTCTTTACAATATGCCCATCATTCCGCTTACAAGATTCAATAATTCAATTGTCATGGGATCTGGGGTGCTTGCTGTGACACTGATGCCGGTGGTGTACGTGCTATCTCGAGTTGCCGTGATCAAATATCGGAAAACATTTGTAGAGAGGTACAAGAACACGGCTCTTTGGAAAGCCCTTCAGGCCACGAGCGTTTATAAGTGGTATGTGCGCTACGAGGACATGAAGGGTTAACCCATTAATTTACACGTCAACGGATGAGCAAATGACTGAAGCCATTAAAACCAAGCAAAAACGATCAAAGGGTCCTTTCAGGATTGAGGCCATCGTGCCCATTACTATTTTACTTGGACTCATTTGGGCCTACGCGACCCTATTTTTGGATGGGCATGTTCGCAGGGCTGCCGAATACGCTGCATCCTGGGCTCACGGAGCACAAGTTGACATCAAGACACTGCACATAAGCTTTACGGAGCCATCGTTGACCGTTCAGGGTCTTGAGGTCACTGACAAAGACACTCCAACCCACAACACTGTATCTCTGGATAAAATCAAATTTGCACTCCTGTGGGATGCACTTTTACGTGCAAAACTAGTCATCTCAGAGGCATCGGTCACCGGCCTCACGTTAAACTCCCTGCGTAAATCTCCAGGCGTGGTCTTCCCGCCGCCTCCCCCCAAGCCTGGCAGCGCGCCATCCATCACATCCCAACTTCGCTCTGAGCTTGAAGCTGAGGCCGATGCGCGCACAAAAAACAACATTTTAGGTGACATCGCTAACATTTTGGGTGGAGCTGATGCCAGCACGCAACTAAGTGAGATCCGCGAACAGTTGCAGGCTGAGATAAAACTCAAAGACCTACAAGCATCCCTCACCAGCAAAAAGGCCGAATGGACCAAGCGCATTGATGAGCTACCAAAACCCGAAGCTGCGAAAGCTGTCCTCGATAAGATAAAGGCAACAAAAGTTGACGTATCCAATCCTGCTGCCGCTAAATCACAATTCGACGGGCTAAAAGCCGACATCGCCAAGGTTGATGAGATGGTTAAAAGCTATCAAGGTGGACAAAAGCAGCTTGAGACCGACATCGATGGATTTAATGCGAGTCTTAAGGATATCGACGAGGCCGCTCGCAAAGACCTCGAGGCCCTTCAAAATCGATTTAAAATCCCCTCTATTGACAAGGACAGCATTACCAAATCCCTCTTGTCTAAGTTGCTCGGCGATAAGCTTGTCAAAGTAACGCGACTGATCGACCAAGCCAAAGCTTATATGCCGGATCGAAACACAGGAAAGAAAAACGAGAAACCTGAGTTTGTGCCTCACCCACGCGGGGCCGGTCGTACCTACAGGTTTCCGGTCACAACCGGGTATCCACTGGTTTGGCTCAAGCGAGCTGAGTTATCAAGTAAGTCCTCCCCAGATGGATTCACCGGTGACTTCTCGGGCCAACTCATGAACGTGTCAACCGATCCAGAGCTGGTAAAGGCGCCTACCACCTTGAAACTCGAGGGTGATGCTCCAAAGCAAGAGTTTCGTGACATCAAGCTGAGCGCAATCCTCGATCAATCGTCCGCTGACGCCAAGGCTGATTTAAAAGTGGGATTAATGCCATTTCCTGAGTACCTATTCTCCTCTGGTCAGGACGTGGAGTTTGGAATCCTGCCCTCGACAGCGACACTGCAAACGTCTGCGACGTTTGACGGAGATAAGCTTGAAGCTGTCATTAACCAGACCGTTAAGGAGCCTCGGTTTAAAACGGGAGCAAAATCTGAGATCGTTGCCTCAGCTCTGAAGAGTGCTGCGGATAGGATTAAGACGCTCACCATGAAGATATCCTTGTCCGGCAACTTGACTCACCAGAAAATTGGATTTGATTCAAATCTTGGCTCCGAGTTGGCCTCAGGTCTTCAGGCGCATCTCAAACAAAAGATTGATCAGGCTCGTGCGAAACTTAAATCATTCGTCGACGGGCGTATCGGCTCGGAGAAAGCACGGCTGACCGGCGAGTACGACAAAGCCAAAAGCGGACTTACGGGCGTGCTTAAGGGTAAGGAGACCGAGTTCAAAAACCTCCAAGCTGAGCTTCAAAAAGCCCTGAAGGACAAGGGTGGGCTCGAGTCCGAAAAAACCAAAAAAGACATCGAAAACAAAGCTAAAGATCTCTTTAAAAAGATTAAAATTTAGGCATTTTGTTGAGAATCATTCTCAAAAAACTATTGAGAACGATTCTCAATTAGGGCATGATCTTGGAGTTCCCAGCTTATCAAGATGCACATGCAACCGAGGGTGCCCATGATTATATGCCTTTGCAAAGGCGTTTCCGACCGTCAGATTCGCGAGATGGCTCAACAAGGACAATCGCTTCGCCAGATCGTCACCAAATGCGAGGCCGGCACTAGCTGCGGCGCATGCGTTCAAGATGTGCAAGCCCTCGTTAAATGTGAATCCCCTGCCAAGCAGCAAGCGTCCGCCATGACGCGCTGTCAGTAAAACAAACGTGGGTCACCCCTGAAATTTCCTTTTTTTGTTGTGTTAATCGGTAGTTTCCTGCGACAGTATGGGGCTGCCTTGCGCGGCGAACTATCATTAGGGGGTACAGATCATGAAGGGCGATTCAAAAGTCATTTCCGCACTCAACGACATTCTCACTGGAGAGCTCACCGCGATCAACCAGTACTTCCTCCACGCAAAGATGTGCAAGAACTGGGGCTTCACCAAAATTGGCCAAAAAATCTATAAAGAGTCCATCGATGAAATGAAGCATGACGACGCACTTGTCGACCGCATCCTGTTTCTTGAAGGTGTTCCCAATCTTCAGAAACTCGACAAACTCAACATTGGCGAGGATGTGAAAGAGCAGCTGGAGTGTGATCTAGCACTTGAAAACCGAGCCATTCCTAGGCTTCGTAAGGCCATTGAACTTTGCTGGGAATGCAGTGACCACGCTACTCGGGATCTCCTGGAAAAAATCTTAGTCAGCGAAGAAGAGCATACCGACTGGATAGAGACTCAGCTTAGTGTAATCAAGGACATTGGACTTCAAAACTACCTGTCTCAGCAGCTCGAAGGTCAATGATCCTAAATTTGCTCAGGGGTAGCTCAAAGAGCCCAGTTAATGGGAGAGCTCCCCTTTTTTTCTAGCCATTTGTTGATTTGTGAAAATGGTCGACTACCCAGGAACCCTCGGTGAGCACTGAGTGGGGATGGGTGAGCCGACTCGATAACAAAGTGCCGCTTGCGATCAATAAATGCGCCTTTTTTCTGAGCGTAGGCCCCCCACAGAACAAACACCAGCCCCTCTTTTTCTGATGCTAAACGCTCAATGATGCGGTCGGTGAAAACCTCCCACCCTTTGCCTTGATGACTCGCAGGCCGACCGGACTCCACCGTTAATACGCTATTGAGAAGCAGAACACCTTGATCGGCCCAAGAAAGTAACGAGCCGGTCTTTGACGGGGGTATTCCGAGGTCAGAGTAAAGTTCCTTGAAAATGTTTACAAGACTGGGAGGCCGCGCCACACCCGGTCTTACGCTAAACGACAATCCATGAGCCTGACCTTCACCGTGGTAGGGGTCTTGTCCAATGATAACAACCCGGACGGCATCAAATGGTACTGCGTCAAGTGCGGCAAACCATTCAGAAGGCTTTGGGTAAATAACTTTACCTTGCTTAAATTGACCAACCAAGAATGAACGCAACGCATGCATGTAGGGCGCCTCAAACTCACGTATCAGGCGCGATTTCCAACTAGCATGCAAGTTGGGCTCTACTCGTGAGACATCACCACTTTGATCCATATTAGGTCGACCGCCATCAAAAACCAGATCAAATCATCACCACAGATACCAGGCCATGTTAGCTTTGCCGTGGGACTTCGCAATAAATAATGTTAGTTTTGAACCATGACCAAGCAATTGTTCGGCCTTACAATTTTGCTTTTTTTAGCTGCAGTATTGAGCCTAGCAATTGGCTCGACTGGTATTGGAGTGGATTGGGAGATACTGAGCACCATCAGGGCACCCCGCGTCTTCACAGCTATTCTTGCCGGTGCAGGCACGGCCGCCGCAGGCGCCTTAAGCCAATCACTATTTCGAAATTCATTGGCGACACCATCCATCATTGGAACTGAAGCAGGAGCATCCTTTGCTCTAGCTCTCACCACTCTAGTCGCTGTGACCAACGGCATGCAGATGGAGCGTAGTGTTTTCGTGTCCTCCACAGGTGCGATATTAGCCACGCTGGCATCCCTTAGTCTTTTGCAGCTGAAACACGGTCGTAGCCTCGGATCTATAAACCCACAAGACTCCGGCCTTGCCAGGCTTTTACTCGGTGGTTTTGCCCTAAATGCATTTCTGGCTGCTGGCACGTCGCTTTGTATATCGATTCTTATGGAACGAGGAAGTGGCGGCAATCTGCACCACTGGCTCATGGGAAGTTTTACCGCACGCTCCTGGGATCACGCCGCAGGCATGGGAATAGCCTATCTGGTTTGTCTATCGGCAGCATGGATCTTGGCTCCTGGAGTCGATGTCATGTCCCTTGGCGATGATGCAGCGCGAGCACTTGGGGTGGATGTTGCACGAAGCTACCGATTCATTCTCATCCTTATTTCGGTTCTCATTGGATCAGCCATTAGCTTTGGTGGCCCTTTGCCGTTTCTAGGACTCGTAGCACCTCATATGGCTCGACTGATTTCAAAGCAGCAACTGCGAACCGTACTCATAATTTCCTCTCTACTGGGAGCCATACTAGCAGTCACTGCAGATTTGGCTGCCCGCACCGTAAGATCCCCCGTCGATATGGATGTTGGTCTCATCACCACAATGATTGGAGCACCCTACTTTCTTTGGTTGCTGGTGAGAAGGGCTACTGCATGATCGTCGTGAAGAATCTGAGCATCCAATCATCTCCAAGTCGACGCATCATTAATGATGTAAACGTAAATTTTAAAAAAGGGGCTCTCCACGCAATAGTTGGACCAAATGGTAGCGGCAAAACGACCCTACTCAGATCCATCGCCGGACTCATTCCACTATCAGACAACTCGAGCATTCGGATTGACGACAAAAATCTAGCGTCACTAAACAATTTTGAACGGGCGGAGTTGATAAGTTACGTGGAGTCTCAGCATATAGCTCCCTTCGCTTACACGGTAAAAGACATCGTTTTGTGGGGACGATGGACGAAGCACCAAGGTCAGCCAACAGACGTCGACCATGATGCGGCCGTTCAAAGTTCGAAGATTATGGGTCTCGATAACCTACTGGATCGTTCATTCACCGAGCTTTCCACCGGGGAGCGCAAAAAAACCCTACTTGCCCAGTCCTTGGCTTCACAATCTAAATGCTACATTTGGGATGAGCCGCTGGCTCCCCTTGATTTAAAAGCTGCCGCCGATCTTATGGGTCTGGCGAGAGTCATGGCCGCTCAAGGTTCAACCTTTCTCATCTCCTTTCATGACATCAGTCTAGCCTTACGCCTTGCTGACTCCATCACGATCCTGGGCGGAGGTCATGTAAATTGGCATGGACGGACATCGGATCCCGGGGCTTTGGAGCGTATCGAGATCACATTTGGAGTCAATGCCCATCAAGGTGGAATTTACTTTTCATGACGGTGCTTTACGAAGTCTTTTTGACACGTTGCAAGGATTCGCCTGAAAATTTTCAGCGATATCGTCCTTTGAATTAACCAGCGAAATCGTCTCGTTAGGTGATCGGCCTAAGATGCCCGATCTTTAGGCAGCCGGTTGTTTCCACTGTCTGGTTGGGCGTTTAATGATCTCGTAGTCGAGCTTGAGATGGCCGTAAAATAGGGCAATGGATCCATTTTCATAGACGTGAATAGAGATTTCTTTTTTCCTTAGACTCCCCATAGACCGAT
>JBEIGW010000148.1:0-7210 GCA_040381655.1 Deltaproteobacteria bacterium | reverse complement strand
TTAAATCCGACGCTGTGGTCGGTAGATTGGTTTAAGCGTGTAAGGGATGTCACTAGATCAGGGGCTGTCATGATGAGCTATAGTGTTGCTCGCACAGTCAAATCGGCCCTCGCGGAGTCTGGTTGGGGCTATGAGCGTATTCCAACTCCTGGCCGTAAACGGCACTGGTTGAAAGCTCGGTGCTCAAATTAAAATAAGTCCTTCTCTTGCGGGAGATCTTCTTTCTTGGGAGTCTCTTCAAGAGGGATGGTCGCAAAAAGATACCCTTTTCCTTTTCGGTATATTTTCAACCGAACGCGGCCGCGAAGTTGTTTTCCAAGTAGAATTCGTTGGAACTGATTGAGATCTGTTATTTTCTTTCCGTCAGCTAGGAGAACCACGTCGCCAATCCTTACGCCTGCACGATGTGCGGGTGCATTTACAATAAGATTTGATACGATGACGCCGTAAGCCCCAATGACTCCAGCTGAGGGTGAATCTATTTCATCCGCCGACAAAATATTTTTACCAACCATTCCGAGCCATGGCCGTTTGGTTTTACCAAATGCTAGAAGGTCTGCTCCAATCTGACGGGCGATATTTATGGGTATGGCAAAGCCAATGCCGTTGCCTTCTTCACTGACGGCAGTATTTATGCCTATAACTCGACCATTGATATCCAGAAGCGGTCCTCCACTATTGCCAGGATGAATGGAGGCATCGGTTTGTAGAAAATTATCATAGGGGCCATTGCCGATCACTCGGCCTTTTGCTGAAATAATTCCAGACGTCACGGTGTGAGAGTATCCAAATGGATTTCCTATCGCAATAACCGGGTCACCAACCCGCAGTGAGTCGCTGTCACCTAATTCCAGGGGTTTTAGCCCCACATTTCCGACGATTTTCAAAAGGGCCAAGTCGGTCTTAAGATCTGTACCAAGAACCTTAGCGGTTAACTTTTGCTTACTTTTAGCTAACAGAACTTCTATGACGCTTGCGCTTTCGATAACGTGGGCATTTGTTAGAACGTGACCGTCCTTGTTGATGATAACGCCACTACCTACCGAGTGGGTCGAGAGATTAAGCGGGGCTCTGCCATTGAGAAAAAACTGATAGAGATCGAGAGCTGGGTCTTTATTTGGCGTATACTGAGTCGTCCGGATGTTAACCACGCCCGGGATGGCTTGCTCGGCCACATCCGCAAACGATATCAGAACCCTGCCTTGTGCTACTGCGTTAGGCATGATCGCGAGAGTCGCTATAAAAATCCTGACGTACAAATTAGGCTTTGACAAAGTAGAGCTCCAGTTAGTGCGATCCATCGGCGTGGGACTTGGGTAAAGGGATGGGGCTACTAACATTTTAAAAGGATGCTATTTAGGACAAGAATGGGCATCAACTGCCCACGATGTAGGATTTACGTCTGCGTTTGGATGAGGAGAAGTTTGGGGCCGCGGACCTCGTAGTCGTTTGTTGAAAACGGCTTGTTTAAATCATTCTTGATAGAGATCGGTTGGCGAGATTTGGTCGGTTGCCCTCCAAATGACCATCGGCCAATCGGAAGAACAGACTGAGCAGATGGAATGTGCTCCGAAACAATGATTTGCGCCGGGCTGTGGGCTACAAGCAATGCCAAACCAGTGTCCGCAGCCGAATGTATTGTATAAACCGAGCAGCTTGCGGTTTTGCTGGCAGTTAACTCGTAGTCGTCCTTGCGGCGGAGCACTTGTACGGATGGGACGATCCCCTGCGACAGCGCACTCGGCTTGCTTATCCTAGCGACAACCGCTTCGATGAGTGGGAGAGCGTGATCTGTCTGGTAGGTCAATATGAAATGGCGACAAATGGCTTCAACGGCGGTTTCAATCAGTAGAAACTCGCAGTGCTCCAGAATAAAAGAAACCTCCTTGAGAGCTCCAGCGTAGTCGATGGTGTCTGTAATGTTTGCACTTTGGGCAGCATGCCTCGTGTCGAGATAGAGGCATAGATCAATGGTTACGGGCTGTTTTTTGTGTCTTTCGGACGGGTATATCCCGATGACGCAGCTCATAAGCATACCCGTAACCTGGACCTGGTCCAGAGAGCGGCCCTCGTTATTTGTCAGGTATGGAAAAAGAGTCATCCGGTGTCCATTCGTGCTGCGCGGGCACCTTATACCCGCTGCTCAAAAGTTGGTAAATAGAATAAACCTTAAGTGGGCTAAGAATTAAGGGTAACATCCTGATATCTCAGTATCTAGCTAGGTAAAACGAGAGCCCAGATGTTAAAATAATCCCTAGGAAAATCTGGTCCTTGGAGTCCTCATAAATGCGGTTAGTTGAAAATCGGTCTTTGAATGTCTTTTTGTGGGTTTTGATCACCGGCCTTATCTCAGGAGTTGGCGGCGCTTTGGGTGTGACATCAGTCATTCTCGCAAGCGTGTGGTTTGGCGACGACTCGCACCTCAAGAAGACAACGATCCTAGCGCGGATTAACGAAGAGACGACCGTATATTGCCTGGATGAGCAGACTCCGATTGGAAGTTTCTTCAACAGTGAACACCGACGCTATATCCCATTTGACGAAATTCCAAAGCACATGGTTAACGCTCTTGTCGCCGCGGAGGATAAAAATTTTTTTAAGCATCGTGGTGTTGATCCGCAAGCTATAGCCAAGGCCTTAGCCGAAGGGTTCAAGACCGGCAAGTTCAGGGGCGGATCAACTCTGACGCAGCAAACAGTAAAAAACATCATGGACAAGTGGGAGTATTCACTAGCCCGTAAGTTAAATGAAGCAATCGCAGCGTTGCAGCTGGAAAAACTATATAGCAAAGATCAAATTTTAGAGTTCTACCTTAACCAGTTCCACGTTTCGGGTAACGGCTCTGGCGTTGGTATTGCAGCTAAATATTACTTTAATAAAGACGTCAAGGATTTGGACGTTGTTGAATCTGCATTCATTGCAGGGAGTGTCAAAGGGCCTTCAAAGTATGACCCATACCTGAAGTACACCAAGGAACGCAGAGAGCAAGCTGTACAAAACGCTTTTGAGCGTAAAAATTACGTCCTAAGACGCATGTTTGAACAGGGCTGGCTCTCCGAGCAGGAATATAACGAAGCGTCAACTCGCCCCGTGCCTTTCAATCGAGGTAGTTTCCGCTCGAGTGAGGTAGCGTTAGTTAGTCTGATACGTAATCAGGTCAACCAGAAGGAGGTTATGGAGCAACTGGGACTTGAAACAGTCGATGAGCTTAATAATGCTGGTTTGAAAATATTTACGACAATTGATTGTAAGCTACAAGAGAAGGCCCAGTTGGGTATGCGTCGCAACTTAAGTCGTTTGGAGACGATTCTCGGCGGATTTCAGCCCGAAAAGCCTGAGAACTTTCGGCGCCTTCGTGATCTCGAGTTGAATCAGTTTTATTACGGCAAGGTTGAAGATGTTAAAGTAGATAAAAAAAATTCAGAGATCAAGGTTTCCTTTGGTTTAAGTTCCGGCACGATCCCTCACGATGCAATTGTTCGATATGCGAAGCTGTTGGATCTTCCCCTGCAAGAGGGTTTTGAAGTCCAGATGAGGAAGCTTTTTAACACGATAAAAAAGGGTGATATTGTTTTCGTTGAGGTGCGAGAATACGACGCCAACAAACACGAAGCAATTCTTGAGTTCCAAAAAAGCCCCAAGGTTAATGGCGGGCTAGTTGCCTTGGACAAGGGGGAAGTCCGGGTGGCTGTGAGTGGTTTTGATACCATCGGTTTCAACCGCGCGATCTTCGCGCGACGGCAGCCAGGCTCTGTTTTTAAAGCTGTAGTTTACTATGCTGCCATGCAGCTTGGTTGGAATATTTTGGACGTGGTGGATAACGAGCGACAAATTTTTCCTTACCAATCGAGACTCTATTTCCCTCGGCCCGATCACATAAGTCCTTACAGGAATGTTTCCATGGTTTGGTCGGGTGCCATGTCAGAGAACTTGGCATCGGTTGCTTTGGCGAATCACTTGGTCGATAAGCTCAACTTTGAGCAATTTAAAGATCTCATGGGTCAGATGAAACTTAGTCCGAATGCCGGTGAGAGTGCGCCTGACTTTCACTTTAGAGTTGCAAAAGCTACGGGCGTACAACTTGAAAATGACGGTATCAAGGAGTACCAGCTCGATAGGGCCGTAGCCGATCTTATTCCAGATATGGTTTTTAAGGGAGCAAATGATGCGATTCGGGCTCTGGAAAAAATGTGGTGGGGAAAGGGTTATGAGGCGGAAGTCCAGCGTCTTCTGTCTAAGCAGGGTTCAGAAGATATGCCGCCACTGGAAAATGCAATCCGTCTTAACCTTGTGAAGAATAATTTTCTGCGAATGAAAACTCTAGCAGAGATGGCTGATGCCGAATTTGAGTCTATATATGCTGCAGTTCAAGCCAAAGGCGCTGAGGGTGCGCTCGCTGACCCCAAGCTTAAAGAGGCGTGGTCTCATTTCCGCGTTTTGCCAACGCAGGGCAATAAGCCGGCACTTGGATTTTTGGCGTCTTTGGAAGCTGAAAGGCCCAAAGTCACAACTGATCGCTATGATTACATTTTAAAGTTGGCGAGTATTCAGGGTCGATCTTTGAATGCTATGGATATTGAAGCCGTTTGGCAAAATGAATTAGTTAAGAAAGGTGAAATTAGGCTTAATGGAACACTGCCTCTAGGCGATTTTATCAAACTAGAAAAATCTGTCGAGGATCACTACCAAGCTGTTATAAGTGTTTCATCGCCGTATGACTTAAATCGATATTTCGAGCATCACGACTTTAGGATTGCATTGGGTCTTAATTATCTTGTTGAGATGGTCAAAGCGATGGGGGTTACAAGCAAAGTTGACCCTGTTCAATCGTTTCCATTGGGCACTAATGACGTTACGGCAGCAGAAGTTGCGAAAATATACCAGACATTCGTTGAGGGTAAAATATATCGTTTCTACGAGAATGGGCCAGCAAATCAGATAAATTTTGTGAGAAAAATTCTGGACCGTCATGGCGAGGTGGTCTTTGAACCTAAACGACGTGAGGCAACAGTCGCCATTAACGAATACTCACAACAGATGCAGGAAATCTTGAAGCGGGTCGTGACTCATGGGACCGGTAAAAGGGCTCGCGGAGAGCTTTATATCGATCTTTCAAAGGATGCAAGTGGCGCATTAATTGTTGGGAACGACCCCAAAAAAGATGGTCAGAAAGTCAGAATACAATCGTTTGGAAAAACTGGAACAACCAATGACTACACAAACGCATACTTTGCTGGGTTCTTTCCTGTGCCCCCGGCTAAGGGTGCACCGCTAGATTTTAGCAGTTTCCATTCTATTGCTAGTTATGTCGGCTACGACCTGAATAAGATGATGCGAAGAGGCGCCATCAAGGTCAGTGGAGCGGTAGGTGCTCTGCCAGCTTGGATTGATTACGCAAAGGGCATGATGGAAGTTCTAAAGTACCGCGATCAAATAGACGAGTTGGATCTGTCAATTGTGAAGCGTGGTGAGTGGCCGATAAAATATCCGACAAATGCGTCCTCGATTGGGGTTGATCTAGCTAGAGGTATAGTTTTCTCGTCAGACAATGCTGGCGAGGAAGTTTTTGCGACGACCAATATTGATAAAACCGGTGAATCTTTTGAAAACGAGTTTGCCATCGGAAGTACGGTGCGGTCGATCATTCGTGTCCCAGGCGATGGGCGGGGCAGTGTAGCTAGACTTTACAGCCCATTTAATTTCAAGGCTGAGCTCAAGGACTCGTCTATGCCAGCGGCTCCAGCGCGTGTTGAGGTTACAGATAAACCTGGTGTTAGTCCTGATGCTGTTTCGGACACGGCTAATTCTCAACTTCTTCCAGGGTTGCGACCGGGTGAAGTAACCGGTGAGTCTCAAGATGTACTGGATGACGATGGACGGATTATTCGTAGCGAGAAAGACACGTTAAAAAGCCCCGTGACTGGAACATCGCCCCCAGGGGACGACTCGGGCATAGACGTCAATGGTCAGGCAAAACCTGATTCTGACAAGGCTCAGAAACCCGAAAATGGCGATCTGTGGTGATTGGTCTTGTGTTAGCCATACTTTTCTGTCAGAACCAAGTCTTCATGATGCAATAAACTGACTGATGTCGCGAGGATTCGGGATGGATTCTGATAGTTTACGTCTTAAAAAACTTGTGAGAACGATACCAGATTTCCCAAAGTCGGGAATTATGTTTCGAGATATCACGACTTTAATTCTTGACCCTTGGGGATTTGCAAAAACAGTCGACTTGCTTGCCTCCGCGGCATTTGTTTTGAAGCCGCAAAAGATTATAGGTATCGAATCTCGGGGATTTGTCTTCGGTGCCGCAGTGGCGGATCGATTGAAGTGCGGCCTCGTGCTGGCCAGGAAAAAGGGGAAACTACCGGGCCCTACGCATGAGGTCCAATATGATTTGGAGTATGGCACGGATTGTATTCAGATTCACCATGATGCCGTCAAAGAAGGCGAGCGTTGCTTGATTCTCGATGATTTACTAGCTACCGGAGGAACTGCAGGTGCTACGGCAACTTTGGTTGAGAGGATGGGTGGGCATGTGGTTGGTTGCCATTTTGTGATTAATTTGCCCGAAATTGGTGGAGCTTCAAAGCTGTCGCGTTATAATGTGAAGTGGCTTATCGATTTCGAAGGTCACTAAGTTAACAAGATGGTGAATGTTTGAAAATGCCCAGCGTTTATTTTATCGATTTTTTTAAGCAAGATTTTGTCATTCGTATTGCAACCATTTGCTTGGCGGTATTGGTTGGCTATTTATTGGCCAAGACGACTGGAAGAGCCATACAAAAGGCTTTGGCTCATCGTTTAGATGCTCATCAAGTTGAACTATTCAGACGGATTTCCTTTTACAGCATTTTAATTCTTTCAGTATTGACTGGTCTAAATGAGGCTGGAATTAACATCAGTGTGCTCGTTGGTGCTGCTGGAGTAGCTTCGGTAGCCATAGGTTTTGCAAGTCAGACCACTATGTCCAACCTGATTAGTGGCGTCTTTATGCTCTTGGAGCGTCCTTTCGTCGTGGGTGACACGATTAAAGTGGGTCAAACGGTTGGTGAGGTGAATTCGCTTGGTCTCTTATCGACGCTTCTAAGGACCCCGGAAAACATGATGGTACGTATTCCTAACGAAACTTTGATGAAGTCGGAGATTACCAACGTGACTAGATATCCGCTTCGTCGCCTGGAGCTTGTCGTTGGGATATCCTACT
>JBEIGW010000147.1:0-7213 GCA_040381655.1 Deltaproteobacteria bacterium | reverse complement strand
TTGGCAATATTCAAGAAATTCTATATGTGGTACATTATAGACCTGTTCCCCCGAACCGACAAATGGAGGGAGATAAAATTTAAAATGGCACACGACTTAAAAGCCAATCTTGAGACTTGGAACAAGCTCGCCGCAAAGGAACTTCACGGCGCCGATTTAACCTCGCTGGACAGACAAACTCCTGAGGGTTTTACCATAAAGCCCCTCTATACTCGGGCGGATATCGAGTCGCTACATAACGTAATCGATTCTCTGCCAGGTGGCTCGCCATTTCTTCGAGGTCCTCGAGCCACGATGTACACGCACCGTCCATGGACCATCCGGCAATACGCAGGATTTAGTACGGCCGAAGAGAGTAATGCGTTTTACCGACAAAACTTGGCAGCAGGCCAAAAAGGTCTAAGCGTCGCCTTTGATCTGGCGACTCACCGAGGATACGACTCTGATCATCCGCGCGTAAGAGGTGATGTAGGAAAAGCTGGCGTCGCCATCGATTCCGTCGAAGATATGAAAATCTTGTTTAATGGCATTCCTCTGAATGACATGAGCGTGAGCATGACCATGAATGGCGCCGTACTTCCGATCATGGCTTTTTATATTGTGGCCGGCGAGGAGCAAGGCGTGGCTCCAGCTAGCCTTTCAGGAACCATTCAGAACGACATCCTCAAAGAATACATGGTACGAAATACCTACATATATCCGCCAGAACCTAGCATGCGCATTGTCGGAGACATTATCGAATATACGGCAAAGCATATGCCTAAATTCAATAGCATCAGCATTAGCGGATATCATATGCAGGAAGCCGGAGCAGATAGCGCTCTGGAGCTGGCTTATACTATTGCTGACGGCCTTGAATATGTAAAAACTGCACTTGCTCGCGGTCTTGACATCGATCAGTTTGCGCCACGCTTGTCGTTTTTCTTTGGAATTGGCATGAATTTCTACATGGAGGTCGCCAAGCTGAGAGCTGCCAGGCTTTTGTGGTCTGAGTGTATGAGCGCATTTCAACCGAAAAATCAACAATCACTTATGCTACGAACCCACTGTCAGACATCAGGATACTCCCTGACGGAGCAAGATCCATATAACAACGTGGTCCGCACAACGATAGAAGCACTGGCGGCGATACTTGGCGGAACACAATCTTTACATACCAATGCGCTGGATGAAGCCATCGCATTGCCATCTGAGTTTTCTGCAAGAATTGCTCGGAATACTCAACTCATAATCCAAGAAGAGACCGACATCTGCCACACGGTCGATCCGTTTGGCGGTAGCTTTTTTATGGAGCGTTTGACGCAAGATCTAGCTGAAAAAGCAAGATCCATCATGAAAGAGATCGCTGATCACGGCGGCATGGTCAGAGCGATCAATAAAGGGATTCCCAAACTTCGCATTGAAGAAAGTGCCGCGCGAAAACAAGCGCGAATTGATAGTGGCAAAGATATTATTGTCGGTGTCAATAAATATAAGAACGCAGCAGCAAAGGAGCATGTCGACGTACGGGAAGTTGATAACACAACCGTGCGCGACTCACAAATTAAGCGCCTCGAGACCGTGAAGTCCAAGCGCAGCACAGCAGAGGTTACAAAAGCTCTTGCCGATATAAAGAAAGCGGCCGAATCGAACTCTGGAAATCTCCTCGAGCTATCGGTTATCGCTGCGCGACACAGAGCAACCCTCGGGGAGATCAGCGAAACTCTTGCAAGCGTCTATGGGCGTCATCGCGCCCAGGTCCAGACAGTCAGCGCGGTCTATTCCGCATCTTACGGAGGACTTGATGTGATTGAAAAAATCAGAGATCGAACAAAATCATTTGCAAAGCGGGCCGGCCGCAGGCCAAGAATCCTCGTGTGTAAGCTTGGCCAAGATGGGCACGATCGAGGCGCTAAGGTCATCGCAACTGGACTCGCTGATTTAGGATTTGACGTCGACATTGGACCGATGTTCCAAACCCCAGAAGAGGCCGCCAAAGAGGCATTAGAAAATGATGTGCACGTCATTGGAGTCTCCAGCCAGGCTGCAGGTCACAAAACTCTAGTACCGGAATTGATAAACCATCTGAGAAAAATTGGCGGCGAGCGAATCAAAATTGTAGTTGGCGGTATTATTCCCTCAAACGACTACGAATTTATGATAGAGGCAGGCTGCTCTGCCATCTTTGGCCCAGGTACACCCATACCTGACTGCGCTGAACGTATTCTTGATGTCTTGGAGAAAGATTTGCCATGACAGGCAATGTCGATTTACTAAAGTCAGAAATTGTAAAGGGCTCCCGTTTGTCGCTGGCCAAAGCGATAACATTGGTCGAAAGCACTCGAATCGACCATCGGCTAAAGGCGGAGAGTCTTTTATCTCAACTTATCTCAAAGACGGGACGCTCCATAAGGGTCGCTATAAGCGGTCCCCCTGGAGTTGGAAAAAGCAGCTTCATTGAAGCGATGGGCCTTCACTTAGTTAGATCTGGAAAATCTTTGGCTGTGCTTGCGATCGACCCGTCATCACCTCTGACCGGGGGAAGCATTCTTGGCGATAAAACCAGAATGGAAGAATTATCAAAGTCCGACCAATGTTTTATTCGACCTTCGCCCTCTTCTGGAGCCCTCGGCGGCGTGGGTCGGCACACTCGCGAAACCATGCTCCTTTGTGAGGCTGCTGGATTTAATGTTGTTCTTATTGAGACAGTTGGAATCGGTCAGTCAGAATTTGTGGCAGCAAGTATGACGGATATTTTTGTCCAGCTCCACCAGCCCTTCAGTGGCGATGAACTTCAGGGTATCAAAAAAGGTGTGATGGAGCTGGCTGACCTAGTCGTAGTGACCAAAGCGGATGGTGACTCGCTATCGGCGGCGGATCTTGCAAAAAAAGATTTAGAGCGGGCTATTTCACTGATTAAAGCACATGCTGAAGAAAAAACAGAGGTCGTTACGGTGAGCTCGACCAAAGGCACATCAATTGCGTCGACCTGGGATAACATTGAGAGAATTTACCAACATCGGCTCAAATCTGGAATTATTTCAAAAAAGCGCACTATACAAAACCGAGAGTGGCTTGATCAGGAAATACTAAATGCCCTGCAAGACTGTCTCACCAGTCATCCGCGATACGAGAGCCTCCTGCAAAAAACTTACAATCAAGTTGAACAATCAACCGAGCACTGCGCTAAAGCTGCGAGAGATCTCGTAACGTCACTCCTGAGATCTATCGAGTAGTCATTTGTGTTCGATGGACTTCCAGTATTTTTTTGGATCAAAACCTGGCGAGTGCGGCGGTGTATGACACTCCGCACATGACTTTTTTGGATCGATCGCCTGCGCACCTGTAATTTTTTGTGAGGGATTTAGAATGTGAGATTTTCTTGGCCCATGACAATTCTCGCATTGAACATTTGAAAATTTTGGACTGACCACCTCACTAACATATCCTCCTTTTTCCTTAAATCCTAACACATGGCACTCCACACATGAGGCGTCTTCATGCCGTTTCTTCAATAAAAGCGTATTCATGGCGCTAGAATGGGACGACCTTTTCCACACCTCATATGAACTAGCATGACAACTTGCACATGCTTCCGCCCCAACGAACTCTGTATCTTGAAGATCCTTTGTTCTCAGAGTAACAAGGTTTTTAAACTTATCGGTCTCACTGCGGCGCAACTCGTCATAGACTTGAATGATCTCGGAAGGGATTGCTGATTCCTCTTCTAACCTTAGCCAATGGATATACTTCACCAATGAAAATTGCGGAAATTGGTCTGAGTTCGGCGTCCCTAACGTGACTCCTTTGGGTGCAGCCTGTGTGTTACTATCTGAGAAAATCAGGGGCTTAGGGATCAGAGATTTTTCAAGCCCAGCAACGCGCAGCAGACCCGCGCCCCCAAAAGGAACGGACCACACCAAATGACTCTTATGCCGGGTGACTAAGAGACGTTCGTTCGCCTGTTCAGCGTCACCAACTTCAACTCCCAACGGCACCTTACTAGATCGTATGATCGTGCCGAAAAACCTCGAATCCAAGATTTTAGCCAGATCTTTGTCATGGCCAGAGAATAGCAATATCCTTTTAGATGAGGATCGTGCCTGGGATCTCTGCGTCCACTGCTTCAAAAGGTACGGTGAAAATGGCTCAAGGCCTTTCGCCTTCAGACCAAGGTAACCGAATATTTCATAGTCAAAGACTGTGAGACTACGACTCCAAGACGAAGCATCCCCTTGCTCTGCTGAGTTTGAAAGGACCCAGTTGATGGACGGCAGACGCTGCTTTCGACCATGCCTCTCCCACTCGTTAATATTAATAAGCGATGCATCGGGGCTAATAAGTTGCAGCACACGATCAATTGCTTCACTTGAAGAGTCGTTTTTATCGGCCTTTAACCCATTGCCGAGATTCACGATTGGTATATTTTTAAACTGTGATCGATACCTGCGAACCGCGGCTGAAACGCGCTTAAGTCCGCCCACATCGGTTCTTGGGTCACATCCGCACGGCTCCAAATGACCGCGCAAATCACCAAACGCCAAAATTCCTGCCTCTGAGCCCTCCAGCGCGGCACTAGACAGCACAGCAGAGGCGATAACGCACATCCTAAAGTACCGAAATCTAATCATTTTTAGCAAAAGACCCTCATATGTGGGGTTTTCCACTTCACATGAAAACGTCTCTACAGTATACGATGCATCGCAACCTTTGTTAGCAGGAATCTCGACCTTGAGCACAAAAATTCTAGAATTGACGCCAGCCGCGATTGAAGCAACATACGGCCTGCGAAGCAATAATGAAGACTACAGAAACAAAAATCTGCGAATCTACCTTGCAGGAAAAGGGTGTGACGGCTTTGAGTACGGCGTTTCATTTGATGAACCCGAATCTGAGGACCTCATCATAGAAGTAAACGATGAAATTAGCCTTATGTGTGACCCACGAACATTAGAGTTCGTGCGCGGCAGCAAAATCGACTGGGTTGATGACGAACGCGGAAGGGGTTTCTTAGTTGAAAACCCAAATCACCGTAAATTCAGGGGAAAATTCTACAAAAAGTCCGAATGGAAAACGAAAATACTGACGGAATTGCATAATCAGTGATGCAATTTACTTGTAAGAAACGATCGTCACTTTTTCCGTAAACATTTGCGAAGATATTGATTGTATGAAGGCTGCGACTTCTTGTCTCTCTTCTAGAAATCCACGACTAACGGCAACCAGATTTCCTGATTTGTGAAAGTATATTTTTTTGCCCTGCGCATCCGAGCGGGATATCATTTCTCGCAATTTATCAGCACTTAACTTACTACCGTCATATAACGCATCGCGTGATCCTTTAAAAACAAGATCGCCCGAGATCTTCTCGCGAATTTTTTCAGCACTGGCAGTTGTAAAGCCTGCGCCAGCAACTTGCATGACAACTTTCCCCGCCTTGGTAACGAAAATTCCGCTCGGTGCAAGACCCTTCGAAGTCGCCACTCGAAAATTCTCGCTCCCAGCAAGCAAGGGTAGAAGCGACTGAAATTGTGATGGAGTTGTTACGATCATTTGAAATTTCAGATCGGAAGCCACAGGCTTTTTAAATAGTTGCGGGCGCCGAACTTTACCAGCCTCTAAACGACTCACCCCCACCACTAAGGGCAGTGCTGCAATTGCGTCTTTATAAGAGCAAATAGAAATTTGGCGGGTCTCACCTGCAAATGACCAGACAGGTTTTTTACCTTGCTCTGAAACTTTCGCGCCCCCTCTCAATTCCAACAAACTGCAGGGAATCCCGTTCTTTTTTTCAATTTCCTGTAAGTCTCCGAAGTCTTCCAATTTCAGCACAGTAGAACCGGTTCTCGGCAATGCGACTTCCTTGCGATTGCCACCCTGCTTCAACTCAACGGCTGGCGACCACTGGAGACTTGAACTACCGACGGCAGGCTCACGCCATTTTAGTGCACCAATTTCGCCACGAATTCTTTTCAGTGATTCAAACGAGTAGTATTCACGTTCTAGACCTGAAAGATCTAATTCAATCTCAGTACCTATAGCTTTAGCAGGAGGTACAACTGGGTCTATCGGTACTTTAGGCATCTTAGGTTGCGCTGACTTTGCCGGAGGCTTCTTCGGAATCAGAGACGTTGCAACGTCTTCGCGCGGAGCCTCGACAACTTGGACATTCTCAATTGGAACTGCCGTGGGCGGTGGGCTAGCCTCTAAAACAGGCTCACCTGGAATCGGCGTACTACCGACGATAGCGATTGGCGTTTGCTGTATCAGACTAGCGACAACCGTGGTCGGGACACTAATTTTTGGGGCCAAGCTAGACGGCGTCTGTTCAACATCACTTTTAGAAGCTCTAGGTGGCGGCTTTCGACCAACAAACTCTTTTACGCCTTTTTCATCCCGAGCCACCCCACGTTCCTCACCTGGTTCGACTAGATAATCTCGACCTCCAGATCGGATGATGACAGGGAAAACCGATTTCGCTTGTCGATTTGTGACCGCATTTTTTTGAATGGCGACTGAACCTTTTGACAGATTGATAATGTATGTCAGACCGCTTTCCTGCCGAATTGAGCTGACGACCATCTGCGTATTAGGACCTACACTTGCTGCACGTCCATCACCAAAATCAATGATAGCTCTAGATTTTGGGCCGGTCGCAAGTTTATCACCGTCAAAAACTCCTTGGCCTGCGCCACCTAGAGCCTTCCAACGAATATCATCCTCGCCGCGGTATGTGACGTCACGCTGCGCCTCAGATATAGTGGCAATCGGCACACCAACCGTTGCGAAGAATCGATCTTCATGCCAAAGAAGTGCAACTACCGCACTGAGGCCAACTAGCCACAATCCAAAAACGACACTTTGCTTTGATGTGGAACCCACTAAGACCACTCCAAAAACTACGAATGTTTAGTCTTCTCATAAGGCATTTAGCAAGATTACCAAGGGTCATCGGCTCTGGCGGAAAAAAGTTTAGGATTAAGACGGCCTAATATTTATCCGGATTAGTCCGAAACGGATGCGTTGAATAAACAGTTGGGGCGGAACCATGACCGAACGGCTCGGATCGAGATCCTTATCTGCAAAATTGGGCTATCTGATGACGCTGGTCATCAGTTTTACTGTTATTGCGCTAACGGTACAATCGGCTGGACGATTCAGCTCTTACATTATTCAAAATATCGAGGAGTCATCAACTAGTTTGGCCGAGCGGACTGCGCGCGAGGTTTCTTAT
>JBEIGW010000146.1:0-7234 GCA_040381655.1 Deltaproteobacteria bacterium | reverse complement strand
GTGCTTGCTGTTGAAATTCATCCTATTCAAGATGCCATCGTACTAAGAGCTCGCGGTAGCGAACTTCTGATCTTGTCGAGCCAC
Source organism: Deltaproteobacteria bacterium (assembly GCA_040381655.1). GTDB lineage: Bacteria > Bdellovibrionota_B > Oligoflexia > Oligoflexales > RGVZ01 > CAMDKS01. The sequence continues at coordinate 7,150 of JBEIGW010000146.1, read as the reverse complement.
GTTGCAGAACTAAAAAAACTTAAGGCAGCCGGCGATTTCTCGCGCTACTTCCTGCACGAAGCCCTGGTCAATCGACCTGCCCGAAAACTTTTCGAAGCCTGGCTTCGCAAAGACGGCTCTCTTTGGGCTCGCATCTACAAAACCGTCCAAACCATTGAATCAAGCGGTTCAAGCCCACAAGCCACCTCCGAGAAGCCAAGCTCAGCCCCAACCAAAGCTGCAAAAGCTGCTGAGACCGTAAAAGAAGCACCTGCTAAATCTGCCAAAAAGACGGCAAGCGACGAAAAAACCACAGCTAAGCCTGTAGCCAAGACCGCAACCAAAGCTGCTGACCCTAAACCAGCCAAACAGGAAAAGTCGGCGGCTTCAAAAGCAGCGCCAGCAAAAGCGGCTCCAAAGGCTGCAGCAAAGTCCGCTGCTAAAAAACCCGCTGCGAAGACCGCTGCCGCAAAGCCAGCTGCAAAGAAGTCTTCCAAGAAATAACTTTCGCGCCATCCAAACAACACAGTTTGTGATGCGGCTAGGCGGACCATCTTGATTAGAAAATATCTGATTATTGGAAAGCAGATTCAGCTAAGCTCTACGAAACACGTGGTCTCTGATGACCACGGAAGCGTTCACCCAATCGAAATAAAACTGCCGATTGAGACCTTCTGGAAAGTCGAGGAGATGCTGAAGCATGCCGAATATCAGCTATCCTCAGGCGAAGACGCACAAACGGTCAAAGAGTCGTACATTAAAGTTTTAAAATTACTCGCCCCCCACTGCACGTCGGAGAAAGATCGTCTTGCTGTCTTTGAAAAGATCTCCTGAAATGGAGAGGACCTCAAACAAGGCCGTTTTTGTCGACCGCGACGGTGTTTTAAACGTAGATCTTGGCTACACCTACAAACTGACTGACTTAAGGCTAGTCGATGGTGCAGTTGACGGCCTCAAAACTCTACAAAAAGCTGGATATCTGATCGTTATGATCACCAACCAGTCGGGGGTGGCGCGCGGGTTTTTCTCACTAGACCAAGTCCACCAGTTTAATGACGCTGTGACCAAAGCCATTCAAACACAGATCCCGTCTTTCAAGTTTGACGCTGTTATGATTTGCCCCCACCATCCGGAAGGCAAGGTTGCGGAATATTCTGTGGCCTGTCACTGCAGAAAGCCTGGAACTAAGCTCATTACAGATGCAGCCGATCGATTAGGCATAGATCTAACAAGAAGTTGGCTGGTCGGTGACAAGGCTAGCGATATTGAATGCGCCATTAACGCAGGCCTCACCGGCATTCAGGTCGTACGCGGCGGTAAACAGTATCCTCAGAGCAAAAAAGCCCTTGCCATCGTACCCACGCTAAAAGAAGCGGCTGACATCATCATCAAACAATCACTTTGATTGCTTAATCTTATCCAAAAGAGCTTTAATTCTCGGGCCACAGCGCTGGCCCTGACAGCCACCAGAGCCTGTCCCGACCTTCCGGTTGACATCTTGAACGGTCTCACAACCCTCAATTCCGGCTAGCACACGCCCAAGGTTTATACCCTTACAGATGCAAACTACTTTCGCCATTTGCTTGGCGCGTTCTTCCTGAATTTCTTTTTGACTCTTCTCGCTCAAAAAACTATCTCCAAGTTATATTACATGTACAAAACACCAAGCTTGGCCAACCAAGCGGGATTAAAGGTCGAAAAAATATAAACCGTTGCGTTACAACTGCTGTGAAATGCTATGGCAGGCCACAACTTTCCCCAGCGACGAACAATCATATCACAGCAAATTCCAAGCAGAAATGGGCCTAGCATAAACCCAGCCTTGAAACCCAAGACCCGCTCCCACGTGGGATGACTGTGCGCAACGCTAAAAATCAGTGCAGAAAACCATACCGACCATATAGGGCCCGCGAGCCGACTAAGGATTGGCGTCACCCCGGCTCGAAACACAATCTCCTCAAACACCGGGATCACAGTTAAGGTTGCTAATATATAAACCAGCTCATTAGAGCCTTGGACCGCGTAAGAGGGCCCTGTCTGACTAGTCAAAAAAGCAAGACTAAAAGCCCCAGCCAATATACCAACCGAAGGTATCCATGAAAAATAACTTGTGCCGCTAAGTTGAAGAGAAGAGCGAACGGCGTGACTCATAACATAAAGAATCACCGAGATGCCGACGTGCGCAAGGACGACTCCAATCCACGGGGTGACTTTTAAAGAACTTATCACGAGCGAGTATAATTCACCGAAGGCTACTGCAATCATTAGAGCGACTAGAGTCACTAAAAAAGTGCCCCAAAAACCGCTTTGGTTAGCTCTCATCGAATCACCAAGCTTCTGTTACAGTGCGCTTTGCCTTAAGTCGAAAGGCCCTTCAAAAACACTTCCAGGTTGCGGCGCTGGGATTCAGGGATCTTGGCAAACTTAAGACCGACCTTACGACCGCCATCACTACTCCAAGCAACCGTGGCTTTGATTTTGTACTCTTGAAGACTTTTAAGATCCAGATTTTCAAATGGATTTAAAACTGAGACCACTTCAGCCTGAAGCACCTCCTCAACCGACGCACCAGAGCGAAGAGAACTTTTATTCTTAGCTCCAGATTTTAACTTTTGCGCCGACTTTGACTTCGAGGCTGCGCTCAACTTGGCCACAGGCTTTGCATTCTTTGATGATGCAACAGCAGCCTTTTTCTGGCCAGCACTCGCGCCAGACTTCGCGGCATTGATCACTGGCTTTAACACTGAAATGGCTGTTGCTCCTTGCAAAAGACCGTTGGGCACTCCCAGGGTCAAAACAAACTCTTCATCTTTGCGTAGTTTGGCAGGATTATTAACCGCCATGCACACTCCACCAATACTGATATTGATCAAATGGCCGTCGTGCTTGGGAGCTCTCTTCCCGCGCCCCTCACCTTTACCGACCATAAGTGACGGGTAGGTCACATCAAAGCGTCTTAGCAGGCGGTGGCGGTTTATAACAAATTGCTCAATCCGCTTCTCAAGCACGTCATATCGTACTGGCTTAGGGATCCAACAGCATGCGTCGTGATAGTGGAAAAGCTCTTCAGAGACTGCGAAATCCACGATTTTATCAGGGTGAGCCGTCATGAAAATCGGACCATTGTAGAACTTTCGAAGCTCCTTTATCAGCGTCACACCATCGGCATCTGGCAGATTAAAATCGACCACGATTGCATGGGGAGTGTCTTTGTCCTCGCGAGCTTGCAGATTCATCAAACCGTCTTTTGCGGTGAGCGAGTAACTAACGATCGATCCCGGAATTTTGTCTTTGAAGGCTTCACTGCTCATGACCAAACTCGCCTTGGATGCGTCGATAATATGTACTTTGATAGACATGACAGATTGCTCCTCGTCGACAGTGTAGGGTCATGGGCTTTAGCCATAAAAAGCTTCACACACCATTTATTATCCCGCCACTTCACGAGCGCAGAAATCGGCACTTTTTGCCCAGACCAGCACTGGCAACGCCGCCCTCTAAAGAAATGCCCCATCAGTCCGATATATAGAGCAGTTTAGTTTTTAAAGTCGGGGGTTTATGCTCGAACGGATGTCGCAACTTGCGGGCTTAAAAGGAATTACTGCCTTTGTTTGGCTTTATTCCATGAGCTTTATTTGCGCTAGCACCCTCCACGGGGCCGTAAAACCAGAGATTATGTCGCGGCAGACTAGAAACAGCGATAGATTTTTCAACGCCTCCCAGCTTCGATCAAGCCTCAGTGTTCCACTGAATGTTACGCCAAAATTAATCAGTATCCCTAAAAGACAAGTTAAGGCTCGTCTTGAGAAAACGAAATCTGACAGCCGAATTGAGCCCGTTCAACTAACGGTCAGCAACGATGACGAAAAGATCCTGGCTCTTGTGGAGAAAATAGCGCAGCCGCAGTCAAAGCTAGTGGTTGCCAATTACTTGAAACAAAACTTCCCGACCAGCGAGTCCATCCCTGGAACCAATCTTCGCTTAGTGAATCTAAACCAATCTATCCTCGACCAACTAAAGCCAGATGCATTTGATGCCTTGTTTACCAAAAAACACAATGTCGTGAGCATCTCAGGGTCACTCCTACAAAACGATCCGCCTGTTCGTGAAGATTTGCTAAAGCAGGTTGAACCGTTTTTAGGTAAATCCGAACTCAGCAGTCTAAGGTCCAAAATCAAAGCTGGAGACAGCATAAGAATCGACAAAGAGCTTTTGCCGAAATTTGCTCGCAAGCGTGTTGGTCGCCATACCATCTATAAGGGTCCCAACTGCTTCCACGCAGCCTTAGCATTCCAAAGTGACGCGCTGGCATCAAGCAGCCTCGTAAACGTACGACAAGAGCCGGGCTACCACAGAAATATGGTCAACTACGATGAACTGTGGCGTGTACTTCAGCTAGCTTTCTATGAGATTGATCCCACGAAATCACCCATGCAATATGGGGATATGATTGTTTTCTTCGACATCGCTGACAAGAAGCCAGGACCCATAGATTTTAAGACCCTAAGGCACGCGGCCACCTATTTAGTTGGGGGTTACGTCTTCGCCAAGGGCTCCAAGAGCGCAAATAGCCCTTATATAGTCGGCACCTTAGGCGATGAGTGGGACACTTGGACCAGGTACACCAAAAAACTTGGCGTAAAAGTCTTTCGAAGAAACCTCAAACATGTTACCAAGGGCCCGCTGGTGGATCCTCTCGACTGGATTTACTAGCATCTTTGACATCAAACACAGGACCTAGGCACCGCTATGAAGAACAAAGCGAGATCCCCGCGTGCGCCAATTCAACCTAAAACCTCTCCAGGTAAACGAGGTCCTGTATTCAATCCAAATTCTAAAGAATCACTACACGGATCCTCGGGCGTTAAAAATCGCCAGGGAGGAGCCAGTACTAAGATCATGCGAAAAGCAGGCTTTAGCGGCAAACTTCATCGCGGCCATGTGGTGGATGGAGCGACAGATTTTGCGACAAGCTGCGCTATTAAAGCGGAATGCGGTGCTTGTAAATACGTAAATACCAACTACGGCGAATCACTGCGCAGCAAGTTTGAAGCCGGAGTAAAGACGCTGCAAGAGGCCGGCGTCATTAAAAACTCACAGATTCTTGATCCGATGCCAAGCCCGACACCGCTTGGCTATAGATCTTACTTCAAACTTGCCATAAGACCCGCTTCGGTAAGCCAAGTAGCTGCCGCTGTAAGAGAAGGGAAAACGCGGCGCTTTGCTATCGGACTTTTTGAGCCAGGAACTCATAAGGTCAGCATTGATCTGACCGACTGCCCCGTACACACCAAACCGCTCTCAAACCTACTGGCGGATTTACAAACAGAAATTGAAGCTTCGGTGCTGACCCCATTCGATGAGGCGTCAAAATCCGGTGATCTTCGCTATGTGGCAGCTCGATCTGCTCACCTCACCGGGGAGATCATGCTCACGTTCGTTGTGACTAATCCACAGAAGTTTGAATTAATTCGACTGGTCAATCGACTGCGTCGCCTAGGCCACAAGATCAATAGCGCTCATATGAATATCAATAACTCCTCAGGCAATGCCATTTTCGGCGACGAAACCATGTTACTTGCTGGCACCCCAGGACTTCGCGAAAGGGTCTGTGATCTTGACATCGAGATTAGCCCTTTGGCGTTCTTTCAGGTGAACCCCTGGCAGGCAAACAACCTGTATCGCCGCGTTGAGATTCACGCCGGACGAGCTCGGCCTGGCGAAACAGCTTGGGACCTCTACACGGGCACCGGTCAGATTGCTCTTATGCTTGCTCGATCTGGATTTAAAACGTTGGGCATTGAAGAAATCGAGGCTGCGGCCTCCGATGCCGCCTTGAACGCACAAAGAAATAAACTTTCTGACAAAGCACAGTTCATTGCGTCACGAGTCGAAGATAGTGAATCACGTCTGCCTGCGTGGGCTAAGGACCCCAAAGTTATCGTCGTGAATCCATCCAGACGTGGGCTTCACGAAACCGCACGAGCTCACATTACTCATATCCTAAGAAGTAACCCATCCGCAAAACTCATCTATGTTTCGTGCGAGGTTCAAACACTCGCCAGAGATCTCAAAGCCCTCTCCGCTGCTGGCCACACGGTCCGACAAGTAGAGGCTTTCGACATGTTTGCCCAAACCGATAAATTAGAGTGGCTGGCCGTTTTAACAGCCTAAAAAGCACACTGAACCACCTTAAAATGGGATCTACCCCACGCCCATAAAAGGTGTTATGCTCGGGATCTTTGTGAGTTACGGCCGGTAAAACTTATGGGGTGATCACAAGATGAGCAGCAATTTTGAAGAGGGAATAATTGCGCCTGAGGGCTCAATGGTCACCTATTCGTCTTATTTAAAAATTACTGAGCTACTCTCTCTTCAACAACTTCTGTCGAACCCTAAAGAGCATGACGAAATGCTCTTTATAATTATTCATCAAACCTACGAACTTTGGTTCAAGCAAATCCTCCACGAAGTCGATCTTGCCGAGAGGGATTTGGACAACGACAATCCGCTGGGAGCTCTAAAGACTTTAAAGCGCGTTTCAACAGTCATGGGTGTGTTGACCCAGCAAGTCAGTATTCTAGAGACCATGACGCCAAATGACTTCAATTTATTTCGAGCAAGGCTGAATCCAGCCTCTGGGTTTCAAAGCCACCAGTTCAGAGTTCTCGAGTTTCGTATGGGACTCAAAGATCCGGCATTTTTAAAATTTTTCAAAACCAATCCGTCGTCACACGCCGCCATGGAACAGGCCTTAAAAAAGCCGACCTTTCAAGATCATCTCGTGGGTTTTCTGGCAAGGCGCGGCTACAAGGTCCCTGGAGCTCTACTCTCTCGCGACGTCTCTAGCCCATGGACTCCGTCCAAAGAACTCGAGGATATCCTAACCGACATCTATGAAAATCACGCCCAGCACTATGAGGCTTACACGCTCCTGGAGTCTCTTTGCGATTTAGACCAGCAATTCACCCTATGGCGTTACCGGCATGTAGCTATGGTGGAACGCATGATCGGTTCACGAATCGGCACGGGTGGTTCGAGTGGCGTCAAGTACCTATCGGCAACGTTATCTAAGAGGTTTTTCCCCGAGATCTGGAGCCTTCGGAGCCGCCTTGGCTCAGGACATAATTACGGACAGCCGCAAAGCTAGTTACCCGGTAGCAATCGGCAG
>JBEIGW010000145.1:0-7338 GCA_040381655.1 Deltaproteobacteria bacterium | reverse complement strand
GCGACACCCTGCGCTGGACGCTTGACGACTACAAGGGGCGAGTAGGGCTCTACTTTGAGGTGTCAAAACTTCCAAAGGGAAGTCATCCCTGGGATTTTTGGATAACCTTCTGATCAACTAGCTAGCCGAGATCTTAGTGGGACTGAAGAGGCGCCGGTTCTTCAAGAATTCTTTGGGCTGTTTTGTAGCCATATGGCTCGAGGAACAAGCTTGAGCCTTTTGCAGTCGGTGCAGACTGATTGACGAATGGAAATTTAACCGCCTGGATTAAACCAGGAGAGAACTGATTCCAGTACTCGTCAATTTTCGCTGGGTTTGTCGTCTCAAGTTCAAGGGTGATCGTTGGGATGCCGCGTTCGTTACCAGCGTAATTGCCAAGGCTTCCGGGATAGAAGGAATAATCGACAATTTTATAGTTTTTACTCGAAGCACTCATAAATTGTACGAGACTGCGCGCTTTTTCTTCGCTTTCCGTTAATGGTCTTAGCTTTTGATCACCCGGGCCATCGTAATCGTAGAACCCAAGAGGGGCGTGGACAGATATAATCTTGTCGGGCTTATAAGTATCGATAAGCCATATTTGAAATAACGTCTCAATTTCGCTGTTGGGAATGTGTCCAGGAAAGTGACTCTCGTTTTTTTGACGACGTGTTACCCACCAGTTTTTTGCTGCAGCGTACCAATCTTGTGTGAAAAAGTTTCGGTTCAAATCGACCCCTTGGCCATTGACGCGACTAGAAACTCTACGAAAAAATCCGTCCGGATTGACTAACGGAGCGATTACGACTCTTGTGTCAGGTGGGATGATCTGACGGTTCGCATGAAGATAATTGGCGAAGCGAAACCCCAAGGGTATCGGAGTGATTTCGTCAGGGTGGACGCCGCTTAATATAAGAGTCGTCATCTCGCCTTTGCCGAACTCCGCAAATATCAGCGGACTGCCGGTACTGCTTTTGAGTTTAGTCTGCCACTCGATACCAGAGTCCGTACATCCATCCCTTTTGGCGTTCCATTTGAACGGCGCGTATTGCATGGAGATTCGGTTACAGAGCACGGTCACGGGATCCGATGATGGCTGACCTGCGATAACAAAATCCTTGAAGTTATCCCTTAATACAGTGGGCAGAGAGATGAAGGCTTCTTTTGCGACTTGGTCTGTTGTGCGGAATTCAACCGCCTGACAAACACCAGCAAATACATGAAAGCCGAGGATAACTGCTAGGCCGGCGGCTTTCGTCTTATTTTGGTTTATGCGCATTCGTCTTGTCTCTCTCGTCGCTTTGATTTTTTTAGATATTGCAGGGCATCGTCGCTTCTTAGCGTTGCGTAATGCTCGACTCCCTCTCGTTTAAAGCAAAGAGCACAATATATATTGTGATCCAGCTCATCCTTGAGATGCCAGCGGTTTTCACAGTTATTGCAAATATAAACATAACTGCCTTCCGCGGCCAGCCTCGTGTGCACATGAACCTCCGGATCGATCCGGTAGCCCGTTTTAGCAAACTCGGCCATTTTCTCGTAAAACCTCTTCGTATGACCTGGGTCAAAACCTGAGTGGTAGAGCCATAAGTGCGTCATTTCATGGAAGATTGTGTACGGCAAAAACTGGGGGTTGGCCTTGAAGTAGTGGAGCGATAATCGGATTTTATTTTCAAAAAGGACCGCCAATCCGACTTTGTTACGCATTTTTTTTGAGAATTCAATGCGAGTGCCTGACCTCATAGTCCCATCCTTTTGCCTATTAAAATGCGGCAAAAATAGGTCAAAAAAGTATCCGGCCAGAAGCTCGAGGTCTTCTCGATCAAATTGTATAGCGAGGTTTCCCATGCTTATTATTTTATCGCGAATCAGTCCCCAGTCGCAAAGAAAGGACGCCCCAGGTGGGTGCCATCAAATGCTGGACTATCAAGACTTCCGTGGCGTGCAAGGCGCATTTTGTCGACGGATTTCTTGCTTTTTTGGCATTCCTCAAACTGTTTCATGACATTTTCCGAAATACTCAAAGCCTTTACAGCCATGGATTTGGGAAGTTTGCCAATAAGTTCATTTTCTAGTGTTGTTTCCGGCAAGATGACCACTGGAATCACCATTTCAAGCCGGCTGAAGCCTGCGAAAAGGCGACTGCCAAGGTTTTCAAGCGAGCTCTCTGTCACCCCAATCAGGACCTGCGGCTTGCCGCACGGGATCGAGCTCTTCCACGCCTTGACGTGAAATCCATTTTGCATAAGTCGTACGAATTCCATCGAGCGAGCCGCCGTTTCGCCAGGCGTTTCCACGTCATCTAAAAGTACTTCTGGCAAAGCAGAATAAAGCCGTTCTGAAATTTCATCTGGACGACCACCTATCGCAATAATAGCTCGCGACGAGAGGCAACCTCGCTGTCTTAGAGCTAGCTGATCGTGCAAGATTTTCCGGCAAGTGACTGGGTTCATGAACTCTCGCCCATTCACGACGGTGAGACTGGTTATGTGTCCAAATGCATTGACTCGTCCGGGCGCAAATTTTTTGAATTGCCCGCACGTGTCATCGTCTCCAAATATCAGAACGTGCTCGCCGGCTAGTAAATCACTGGGTCCCAGTCGCCATTCAGAAGAAAGCGTGTTGATTTGAAATCCACGCTCTGCGGCTAGTTGGGTGGCGCGAAAAAGAAACGTATCTTTTCCTTTGAGACCCGCAATCGTTGGCGCGCGCACCCTCATGTCAAGCCCGAGCAGTAGGCCTGCCATGACAGGATGAATAAGGGCTAGCGAGTGGCTAGATGGCGCAATCAAAAGCCAGCGCTGAGGTGTGGTGAGTGTGTCTTCAGAGCGTAGTAAGGATGCAACCAGTTCGTCATCATCGTTTGGCATGCCTGACAACAAATCTGAAAGGGCTTCTTTGGCAAGATGCGTACTTTGTAGTTCGTTGCTCAGTCTTTTTTGAGCGTCTAAGTCTGTGCAGAGATCTAAAAACCATTTGCGAACGGACGGTGCTTTCTGAGAAATAACCTCAGAATTTAGGCGCAAATAAGGACCAAGTTTGGCTGATTTGGTTTGAGCATTTTCTGCGTGCTCCAGGTTAGCGGCGCTTGATACTAGAGGCTCTGCTAGCATGGAGCAGCCCTTAAGAGGTGCATTAGGTACGCGGCCTAGCAGGGTAAACAACCCACCCTGTTCGAGGTTCACCAAGTCTTCCGTTTGGATCGGGATGATGCCACGTCTCGACAGCAGATCAATCCTGGCTTGGTCATGCACAACAAGAGTACCCGTGCCGGTTTGCTCAGCTCTTGATGGGTGCGTCATCACAGCAAGCGTCACCCACCACGGAAACTTGAAATGGCGCCGAGCAAGATCTGAATCAGACGGCTTTAGAACAAAGTCCCAAGCCTGACTGGCTAGCTCACACATGCCGTACTCGCTGACGATGGATGACGTCTCGACTGCAAATGCGTCACTCATCAGTTTGTAAAGCTCGCCTCGCGTGATGTCTCGACTCTTGCCCTTGGTGCCGCCTGTTTCTATGAGGATACTGCCTTTGGGCAGTGATAATTTTGGTTTTCCCGCGCGCTCCCAAGCGTCTAAAAAATGCACATAATGAAAGGCTGTGCCCACGATACAGATGGGCTGCTTGGTTTTTGACGTGTCTTCGATGCGCGTGAGGACATCGTTTAAGTTCAGATGGTCTGCATAAGTTAGCGGCCAAACCTCACCAAACCAGCTGATCATTTGTGCAAGGCTTGAGTCGGGCCACGTTTCCAAATCTGGCAACAAGCTTAAAATCGAGATGTTCAAAAAATCATCAGAAAACGGCAGGACAAGGGTTTCAAGGACGCCTAAAAACCCCGCAATGCTTGCTGCCTTATAAAAACGCAAACCTTCGGGTGTGAACGCCGACCTTGAACGTCCTTCAGGGCCTGAGTTTGTTCCGCTAGACAGGAATATCCTCAGCTTATCCACAGCCACCCAAAGCCTTGATGGCTCCCCTCTGAAGGCACGAATGGGTAGATATGATGGTGCGTTCAAATGGCTGTCAACAAGAGGCCAGGCAAGGCTTTCCGCTTTTTGCACAGGTGATGTCAATATCTTAGAAAGTGCCTTAAAATCATGCGGCTCAGCTGTTTCAAAGCAGCTGATCGCTTCAAAATCAGGCGATCTATGACGACTAACTAAGATTTCCACAAGATCTGCGGCATCATTTTGCGTCTGCCGCAGATGTTTCAGCAGAGCACTAAAATGATTGTGATTCGTCTTTCGATCAAGCATGGCCCAAGCCTTTGGGGGGTATTTTGGATAGACACCCAAGAATTGGCAGGATATAACTAAAAATTAGAACGAAAGTCCAAATAAATTAGGCATTAGGACCTCCCGCTTTCAGCGTTGTCCCAGTCAGGGTCGACGGCAGCAAGGGGTCTGGCGAAGAGGGCATCGGCATGTCGTCAGAGTATTTCGTAAAGCTTGATAGGTTTGAGGGGCCTTTGGACCTTCTATTGCACCTTATCAAAGTGCACGAAATCGACATCTTCGCCATCGACATCTTTAAGCTCACGACTGAGTATTTAGGTTACCTTCGACTTGTAAAGTTTGATGATATCTCGGAAGCCGGCGAGTTTGTGGCGATGGGTGCCACACTGATTGAGATCAAAAGCCGAAGTTTGCTGCCGATGGAAGATCGCAAGGTTCTTAACGAAGACGGCATTGAGGAAGATCCTCTAAAAACTCTTCAAGACCGCCTCATGCAGTACGAGATGATTCGCAAGGCAGCCGAGTGGTTGTCGCAAAGCCCACAAATGGGCGTCGAGATTCAGACCAATCACGAGCACGAGCGTTTGGCGGAAGTCTTTAAGGATGTGGAGACACCGCTTGAGGGTGATCCAGCCAGACTGATCATTTTATTTGATCAAATCATGCGCGATCTTGCAGATCGTAAGGCTGCCAAAATTGAAGCCAAGACCCACGGCATCACACTGGAACAAACTATTGAGCGTTTTGACGAGTACATTCAAACTGTTCGCTTTGGAATGTTCCAAGGTCTCTACAATAAATTCCGTAGTCGCTACGATATGGTCGTCCATTTGATGGCTGTGCTCGAGCTATCTAAACAGCAGAAACTTCGAGTCTATCAACAAGACATGATGGGTCCTCTGTGGTTCTACCGCGGAGATCTTGATCAATCGATTCTACCGGTCGCCTCTGCAACTCCGATGCACGATTCAACAACAGACGCTGAAGTCGTGGATGTGCCGGTTGCGGCTCAAGAGACCACAGACGATGCAGCTAAGTACATGATCGCCGAAGTTCCGAGTGGCTCATTAATAGATGCCGACGCGGTGCTTGCAGGTGATGCTGACAATATTGAAACAACTACTGAAATTATCCCTGAAATAGCCACTGAAACGACTTCTTCTTCGGATTCCATGCTGGAGGTAGATCCATGACCGGTTTTGATCATGACCATGACGAAACAACAGAAAAGCCTGACGTTACGTTTAACGTTGAAGATGCGGTAAACCCGGCTGTGGGTGAGCCAGTGTTTTCAGAAGAAGCCGAAGAGCTTTCGGGTGCCGCGTCCGAAGATGCCGCTAGCACCGAAGAAAGTTTAGATGCTGACTCCGAAGACGACCTGGCGGAAGAGTCTGACGATCAAGACGACTTGGCAGAAGAGTCTGACGAGGCTTCAGACGAGGCGCTGCAGGCGGATTCTGCGGAGACCACTGACGAAGACTTGATTGAAAGTGATGATGGGGAAGGCTCTGCAACGACGACGGTCTTGGCTGAGGAGCTGACACTTTTTGGAAAAATCGAATCCATTATATTTGCATCACCTAAGCCTCTGCGAGCAGTCGAGATCCATGATCTGCTGACTGAGCAGGGTTATACACTTAAAGAAGTTCAAGATGCCTGTGATGAGCTGATTGAGTTTTACCGCGACCGTGCTGGTGGATTTCATCTGAAGTACATCAAGCGCATGGGCTTCCAGTTTCAGACGACCCCGGCCGCAAAATCTTTGATGGAAAAACAATTCGCAAGCCGCCCAAGACCACTATCGAGAGCAGCGCTTGAGACTTTGGCCGTGATTGCCTACAGACAAAAACAGTCGAAAGGTGTGACCCGCGCTGAGGTTGAATTCATTCGAGGCGTCGATGCGGGATCCATCTTCAAAACCCTCGTTGAACGAAACATGTTGACCTGTATTGGTCGCAAAGAAATTCCAGGACGTCCTATGATGTTTGGCGTTACGGATGAGTTTTTGAAGATTTTCCAGCTGGGATCCATCAACGATTTGCCGCCGCTTGAAAGCTTTCAAACGCCGCAGGATGTTATTGATGCCGCAAATCAGAAAATCACTGACTTCGAGGCGGAACAGTCCGGAGTCGATACCGAGCAATTTATCGCCGACGAAGAGTATTCGGACACTGTGCGCGGCGAGACGGATTTTAATCCTCTTGTCGCCCAGGCTCCGACCTACGCCCCGACACTCGAGTCGGTCCCGGACGAGGAAACCGAGTCCAAGGCCGATCTTATCGATGTGCTGAATGAGGGTCAGGTTGCATGGACGGCCTCAGAGGAGCATACTGAAGATCGACCCATTCAGGGCGCTACCGCAGGTGGCGTCATTAATTCCATTGATGCAATCGATGAGAGCGAGTGGGGAGATGTAAAACCAGTCGAGATGACTGTCAACGCAGCGGAACAGGGTTTAGATGAAACATCTGACCGCGAATCGGGTGAGGCTCTATTAGATGAGCGAAATGAGACTGCAGAAGTGGCTCTCCCAGCTGGGGATAGCCAGCCGCCGCGAGGCGGAGAAGTGGATCAGTGAAGGCCGTCTTGCTGTAAATGGCAAGCAGGTCGTAGAGCTGGGCACTAAGGTCAACACAGAAACAGACCGTGTATTTTTGGATGGCAAATTGGTTCGTTCCAAGGTGCCGCCGAAGGTTTACTGGCTGTTAAACAAGCCGGATAAAATCCTGACGGCTCGAAGTGATGACGACAAACCCACCATTTATGATATCCCGATGGTTGCGAAGGCGAGGTTTCTCGTGTCCCCTGTCGGTCGACTTGATTTTCGCACCGAAGGGTTATTGCTTTTGACCAATGACGGAGAGCTTAGCTATAAGCTTTGCCGTCCTGAGTATCATGTGCCGAGAGAATACCAGGTGCTGCTTGATACTCGACTCAGCAAAGAGCAGGAGCAGATCATCCGCAAGGGTGTCGAGCTTGAGGATGGGCCTGTTAAAAACGTGAAAATTACATTCGTCCATGGCACAAACATGGGCGTATCAACGGGCGCGTGGTACGTGATCACCGTCCATGAGGGGAGAAATCGCTTGGTAAGACGGCTATTTGAGCATTTCAATCG
>JBEIGW010000144.1:0-7372 GCA_040381655.1 Deltaproteobacteria bacterium | reverse complement strand
TAGGAGATTTTGCGTTTGCCACTAAAAATGTCCGTAGCCAAATTTAATCGGTACTCCCGAGTGCGAGAGCTTTGTGCTTTCGTCCCTATTTTTTGTATGTTTTTTTTGGCCTTTACCTTGGCAACTGCGTGCAATCAAAAAGCTGTTGAACAAAAGGTTTCAGCGCTGACGCCCGCTGAAACAACTCCTGCTGACGGCGAAAATAAGCCTCCTGAGCCAACACCGCCACCAAAACCGATCTCTATTCTGGTCACTCCCAATCTAACCAGCGTTGCCGTTGGTACTTCAGTCAGAGTTTCGGCAATAGCCGTTTATCCCTATGGTATTATGAAGGACATCACAGATTACGTAACATGGTCGGCAGATAACTCGACCGTTGGGGTATTCCGGGAGTACGATCCAAAAAACAGCCTTTCGACCCTAACGCCCGGTAGCGTAACGGTTACCGGAAATTATCGGGACATTTCAGGGTCAGTCGTTCTAACTGTGTCGACCGCGACGGTTGTAAAAATAACTCCAAGTCCAACGACGCTTTCAACCACTGGACTAATGATTGATAGTGTTTACACCTACGAGCCAGTTGCTTTTAAGGTTTTGGCCACGTTAAGTGATGGGCGAATTCAAGATTTGACAGATGATGTGACATTGTCTGTAGATGATCCAAAGGTCCTTCTGTCAAATACAAAGGGCAATCTCTCCTTATCTGCACCAGTTGACACGTCTATTGATATTAAATTTGAACGACTGAATGTGAAGCTTCCAATTAAAGCCACAACTGTTTCTGCAGTTCCAAAATTTATCACGGTTTCCCCCAATCCAATCGTTCTCGCTAAAGGTGAAAACACCGCCGTGACTGCAAGTGTCACCTACACCGATAACTCGGTCGTTGATATATCAACTGATGTCGCAACAAGCTGGACCTCTAGCGATAACAGTAAAATAGCAATAGTGTCTGAAGCCGATGCACCCACGCGGGTTAAAGCCTTAGAATCCGGTCAATTTGAAATCACTGCAAGCTATGCTGGCCTTGAAAAGAAAGTCGCCGTGGTCTCGTCGATTGCGAACCTGGTGGAAATTAAAGTTTCTCCGACGACTCTACAGCTACCTAGGGGTGCATCAGCAACCTTCACGGCCACAGGTGTTTATTCCGATGACACTCCGGCGGCTCCGAGTCGCATTGATCTAACAAACTCCGTGTCATGGTCATCTAACAGGACAAGTATTGCGAATTTTATGGGCTCTACAAACACACTCAAGGCCAGTAACACAAATATGGGTAATGTTACTGTCACGGCCTCATTTAAAGGAAAAACTGGCAGCGTTGGTATTGATGTTGTCGATGCCAAATTAAGTGCAATTGAAATATCGCCGACATCGGGCTCGATGGCAGCCGGAAAAAAAGCGCAGTTCTCAGCTATCGGTTACTACACAGACGGCAGACCAGCAGCTGACCTCAGCAACACGGTCACTTGGTCAGCAATTCCGCCTGGCAAGTTTACGGTCTCCGGGGTGGGTCTGGTTACGGGTGTTGCCGAAGGAACTGCAGAGTTGGAAGCCAAGCTCTCCGGCATCAGTAAAAAAATTCCAATTACAGTCACCAAAAAAATAATTGAAAGTATCGAGCTAAAAACGGATGTAATTGAAACAGGTGACTCACCAACGTCAAAGACCGCGCCCATAGGGTTGGAACGTCAAATGCGCATTTATGCGACCTATTCTGATCTGAGTAAAGCCTACGTGGAAGACCAAGCCACCTGGACTTTTGATATTTTATCTCCAGGGTATTCCTTTGCCGGTTACGTTCTCGACAGTGAGGGCAATAAAGGAAAAATCAAGGGAGTTGCCATTGGAAAGACAAAAATCACGGCGAGCATACAAGGCCAGTCCCTATCATTTGACTTTGTGGTTACAAAAAAGCGCCTGGCCAGCCTAGCGAGAACTGATCTGACCACATGGGTACCGGAAATGATCATGGGTGATACAAGGCAAGTGGATGCTGTAGCTGCCTATTCCGATGGAAGTACTTTAACTTTGGCGGAGATTTTTGCTGAGCCCACTCTGGCTACAACATTTACCGTAGAACCATCTGACGGTGGTTCGGCCCATGTGGCCGTCGCATCAAGTGGTGTCAATCTGGGGAGAGTGTCTACAGTCCGAGAGGAATCTGGTTTGATTCGGTTCAAGATATGGGAAACCGACAATCCAGGGTCTGTCTATGAAGTCACTTGGCCGGTCGGGGTTTCAAGTAAGTGTATTAATGGTGGACAGAGGCATAATACCCGCTTTTGTTGGTATGCAGCCGATTTTGGTCAAAGTTGCACCGATAGATGCACGGCTGTTACGGCCAACTACCATACAGCAACCAGTTATTATGCTGGTAGTGGGTCAGGACCATTCGAGCATTCTCGATGCGGAGCCCTACTCCAAGCAGCCCTTGGTGGAAGTTCCAGCATTGCAACCTCTTATCGAAATATGACCGGCGACATGGGCTATGGTTGTGGCAGAACCGCGGTTGATGGAATAAGCGTAAACGTACGTTTCACCGAGCCAGCAACTGATCCTGATGCGAGCTCTCCTGACATAAGACGAATTTGTGCTTGCGATCAATAATTTGATCTAAAAAGCCCAACGCCAGTACGTGAAAATCTCCATGAGGCTTGACGTTT
This sequence comes from Deltaproteobacteria bacterium, assembly GCA_040381655.1. Lineage (GTDB taxonomy): Bacteria > Bdellovibrionota_B > Oligoflexia > Oligoflexales > RGVZ01 > CAMDKS01. The sequence goes on along the minus strand of JBEIGW010000144.1, from coordinate 4,706 downwards.
TGAGGTTCTCAGTGCCTGATGGAATGGCAACTATTAGAGCTGAAAGTTGCCCTCCTATCGAGGATCCCGAAGCCATATCGAAGCGAAAATCTAGACCAAGGCTATTTTCTGTCACAGTGCCCCTGGTTGCTGGCAGCAGTTTCTGTGGGTCTATGACAGAGTAATCAAAATATCCGGTTTTACCCACTATCCCAAGGCTTGTTGGGTAGGAGGTCACAATTGTTGCATTATAAAGTGGAGTGATAACTTTTTTGCTACCACCCAAAATGTGATAGATAAAACCAGCTTGAGCACCCTTTCTTATGGCACTCATGTTGCCAGCGTCAAAAGCAGCTTCAGGTGACACAAATAATGTCCAGTTTGCCGTCTGGTCAAAATTAAAAATACCACCGAATATGATGCCGCCTAAATCCTGTGTGCCCACAGCTTTATTATCATCACTGCTGATTTTGCCAAGCATCGCGCCAGTTTTGAGAGAAAAATCAAACTGGTTAAAGCCAAGATCTACCTTGATCGATTGTGCGCTCGCTCCAAAAGAGAGCAGCATTAAACTGAGTATTAACGCTATTCTCATCACTTGACGGCCTGCAGCAATTTGGTGATTTCTGCATCTTCTGGATCAAAGCTTCTAGCAGCTTCCAAGGCGACTTTCGCATCCTTGGTTTGTCCTTGCTGGATCAAAGATAGTGCATGAATGATATGAGGGGCTGCGATATCTCGTTCTACTCGTGCCAATTGGATGGCTAGCTCACTGGCTAATTTGTAGTTTTTATCAGCCAATGCCTTGTAAGATTTCATTAATAGTCTAAAAGAAAGATTCGGATTCTTTTTCTGACCTTCGTCAGGTCTTCGCTCAAGCTTCAATTGGATCTTTGTGTCTCCATCTGGGAGTTTTGAGAGGACCCAGTACTGCGGCAATAACCCTGGGCCGGATACCTTCAAGACTTTGCCAGTTAAACGCTCAAGAGGTATGGTTTGAGGGACTTCTCCGATGCGTTCACCCTGGCCATCGGTGTTAGCTGGAGTCACGAGATTTAGGCTTGCTTTCTCGTTGGCTGAAAAAGTCACTGTCCGCGAAGCACAGCTGCCCATACTGAATGCTAAGATTAAAAATATTAACTTCATCAGAAGACAGCTCCTAAATCTGGACGATTGAATTAGCCGGTAATCCTCTGATTCTAATACTATAAAAGCTAAATGTCTTTAGAAAATTTTCACTAAAAAGCGAGTTTCACCTTGGTGCTGTCGTCTAAAAATTAACAACAAATAATTTGCATTGAATAACGAATTCCGCCTCGGATGACAATCCAGATTTCAAAGAGATATTATGGGTCTATAAGACCCGTAGAAATCCGCTGCAGACATCTGTTGATAGCGTAATGTTTTTTAGATTTCACGATTTAATTGAGCAAGTCACCAAAACTAGAGCTTCTACGGCCGGAACTATTCTTGGTTCTGAAACAGTGCCAAACTAAGACCGGGCGGGGCGCGTGGCAGCAGTCGCCTGACTGAAAAAGGCATGAGTGAGATTATCGACACCCTTTATGAGAATGAGCTTTACGGTGTCGGCAAGTTGTCAATTTGGCTATCGCTTTCAAGTACGCCGAGGAATTTGAAGAAGAAATTGTCGCCAACTTTGTATCTATGACGAAAGTATCCCATGGAGCCGTAGCAAACTTGATCACTTGCTTTTTGATATCCGATTGGACAGTCCCCGACCCCAGATGATGGGGCCAAGAATCTATATTGGTAAGTTTTTGCAAAAATATTCGCACCCACAGTGGGACAGGAGCTCGACACCACTAAGGGGTTCTTATCGGCATTCCAGTGGAACAGAGCTTGCGAGTTGCTATGGACTGTCATCGCGTAGATAGAAGGATTACCAATGTCATGCCAAGGTGTTTTCTCCATGCTTATGGATGGGCAGAGATTCAAAGCAGCTGATGCTAGAAATATATTACTAGAATCTGTAGCTGTAATTAGGCTGGGTACGCCAGAGGATGTAGATGCCTCCAGTGATATGGAGGTTAAGCAGTTATCATTGTTAACCGAGCCATCTGATAAGCTGGCTTGGCTTAGATGAATTCCGGTGTGCGAAAAATTTTTGACTGAAATAGACAGCGTCCTTCGCATTCGCTCTTCAGCTGTTTCGGATGCTCCTGGTTGTTGGCACTCTGCAGTCTCAAGAGCTTGTAAATTCATCGTCGCATTGAGCAAATTGATGCCAGACGCGACATTTTCAATAGTGATTTGATGACCTGGTTGCAGGTTCATTGTAGAGTTTTCCAAGATAAAACCTTGAGAAAAGTTTTGGATTTTAAGGTTAAATGATCCTATTAATGGCATCAGCATGGTCTCACGGATCATGATACCAATTGATCCAGTTGACGCATCAGTTCTCCCGCTGACCGTGATAGATCCGGAGAAGCGAACAAGTCTTGTTTGGCGGGGTGCAACGAGACCAGTATTAACATCAGAAATTATAACGTCTTTCAAAAAAATCGAACTCGACTCGGCAAGCAAGATGGCTGTGTCGTAATCGGACATGTTTACGTTTTCTAGTCCGATGCGAGAGGATCTTGGAGCGATGCCTCTTGTTTTAGCGATGCCGTTACCCTTGAGATCAATATCTTGAATAAGCACTGCTGGGGTGAGGTTGGAACTAAGATTATCGAGCCCCATGGGATTAATGTGCACGCCGTTATCACCTTGTGGTTGAACGATAGTTGGGCGTGCTTCCCCGACCTTGCCTATGAAAACTAAGCCACCTTTGTTTGTGAGGGACTTTGTGGTAATCGCAATAGACTCATGATATTCACCAGCTGCAATCTCGATCGTCACTTTACAGTTTATAATGTCTGGCAACAGATCCAAAGTACGGTTGATGGTTGGGCAGGGCTGATTTTCTGTACACATAATATTCTTTGGATCAGCGTCTTTCCGAACATAGTAAGTCACATCCGCATCCGCATCACACGTGGTCGTAAGACGTCCTTTAAGTGAAGCCACCAAGATTCGAGGCGAATTATCAAAATTTGCAGAGATTCGAATTGTGGCGGCATCACTCGGCTTTAGATTAGCCACATCAACGCCAACAGAGTAGCTCCCAGCTGATGGACCACTAACAATTTGTGCGGCGTTAATCACCTCACCAGACGATGTCACGATCTCTGCAGTCGTTCCTGCAATAGAACCAGTAAAGCGACTACCGTCGTCATTGAAGACCAAACAGCCAATAGAAGACGACGTGGCATCCTCCGTATTGCGATTAAGCACACTGCACTCCATGGTTAGACCAAAACCACCTGACACTTCAGTCGGCTGCTCGGCTTGACGTGTTTCTGCCTTCTTACCGGAGCAAGACGCAGTAATCACCACTAGAACTGTATTGACCAATAAACGCACCGCGCTCCCCCTTTATCGAGGTAGGTTCGGCTGTAACAGGCAGTAACTTTAAAGAATTTTCCAAGTGAGCTTTAACCACCCGAAAATGCCAAATTTTTTGATGGTTTGCACTCAGATCCCTAGGTTTGAAAATCCCAAAAGCAGATCATCGAAAAAAAAGGCTTTAGCCCACCGGCTGGCCTTCCGATATCTGATTTAAAATGGGAGCGTTTATGTGGCGGTCTATTGTATTGACTTTTACAATTTCGGCTTGCTCTGGGCTGCCTCTAGAGAAAGGATCAGCCACGAAAGAGAGCACGGCTGAGCAGCCAGCCGATATTGCTGGTGGTCTAGGTTTAAGCTCCGCGCAACTTTCATGCGAAGACATTAGTAATCTCGGTCAAGATCAAACGACGTTAGTGTTTGGCTGTACAGTTTATTCCGATCAAAATCAAAAAATTGATTTCTCTACCCAGCCAAACTTGGAGCTAGTCATTTCTGCCACTGGCAACACGTCCTTTTCAAGGGTTCAATTAGACCTAGCCAGCAAATATCACGCGATCTTTTCAGCAGATAAGTCGTCTGCCTCCGGGAAAATCGATTTGGCAACCGATGTAAAACTAAATGGTTCGTCCGTTCTCTCTAATACAAAATTAGGCGAGTCTTATTTCTGGGATAGTCTTTTCCAGAAGTTCGTGAAATTTTCTCAGACCGTCTATAACCCTGAGACAAAAACCTACGAGATCGCCAAGGCCATAAACTTGTCTTGTACTACGTCCGTTAATTGGACTTGTGGTCAGCAGCCGAAATTACCAGGCTGTACATTGCGTTCAGCAGCTTCGGTCGAAATTTTTAGTGACAGAAGTTGTTCGGGGGCGAGTGCTTCAACAAAGGTCGATTTGATGGCTGGGAAGCAGGATATTCAGTTTTTTGCAGATACCATTGCTGGCAAATATCTTTATGCAAAAACCATCTCGGCAGATCAGTTTGGTACTCAGTGTGAAAAAGTCGGGTGGTTACCATCAACATGCGCAAACTGGGACCAGTGACTCCAGCCGGGAATCAAAAAACTAACTAGGTATTTATGAAAATGGCGTCCCCAAGGGGATTCGAACCCCTGTATCCACCGTGAAAGGGTGGTGTCCTGGGCCTCTAGACGATGGGGACAGGACGGAAAAAAATGCAAAAAACGATCGAATTAAACGCCTTTTTCTTGAGAAGTGAGCCCGGATGGATTCGAACCATCGACCCGTACATTAAAAGTGTACTGCTCTACCAACTGAGCTACGAGCCCTTAGCCTTCACCGACGAAAACTTCGAGG
>JBEIGW010000143.1:0-7415 GCA_040381655.1 Deltaproteobacteria bacterium | reverse complement strand
GCTCCATCATCCGTTTGATAGCTTCAGCCCCCTCCTTGCCTTGCATGGTGAGAGTTTTGAGGGACTCCTGGTAGAGTCCGTGCCTTTGAAAAATTCTGTCAAGCATCTGTGAGCAAGTCAGGCCCAGACTTTTATAATAGGCGACCATCTCGGCGGCAATACAGGCGGCACTTACAGCGTCCTTATCGCGAACAAAAGTCCCGGCAAGGAATCCATAGCTCTCCTCGCCCCCGCAAACATATTGCCGGGCAGGTTTGCGACGGCCTATTTCGTAGTCTTCGATTAGGCCACAAATCCACTTAAAACCGGTTAGGGTCTCTTCGCATGTCGCGCCGTATCCCTGGGCAATGTCTGCTTGCAAATCTGTCGTGACGACCGTCTTAATGACAAGCGGGTTTTCAGGCATTAGACCGGCTGCTTGAGTCGCAGCTAAAAAGAAGTCCACAAGAAGACAGCCTATCTGATTACCGTTGAAAAATGTGTAGTCCGTTCCTTCGCGAACCATAATACCGATCCTGTCGGTGTCAGGGTCGGTACCCAGCACAAGGTCAGCTTTTTCTTGGCGGGCCAAGTCCAAGGCCATTTTAAGAGCTTCAGGTTCCTCGGGGTTCGGATACTTAACGGTCGGAAAATTACCGTTTGGAAGTTTTTGCTCAGGCACGACGATGACATGATCAAAGCCAAATCTATGCAGCATTTCTGTAACTGGATACAGTCCACTACCATGAAGTGGGGTATAAACAATTTTGAAGCCTGAGCGCCCTTCCTTTCGAAGGCTTAAAGCAAGGACATTTTTGAAATAGGCCTCGTCGAGCTCGCTGCCAATGAGTTTGCAAAGATTTGCCGCCTTAGCCTCCTTGAGCGGCATGAACTTAATCGAGGCGAAATCGCTCAGAGCGTTATATTTGGCGATTATGCCGGCGTCGTGCGGTGCAATAATTTGGGCTCCGTCGCTCCAATAAACCTTATACCCGTTATACTCAGGGGGGTTGTGGCTAGCTGTGACGCAGATCCCTGCTGCACAGCCATAATGACGGACCATAAAAGACAGCATCGGTGTGGGGCGCAGCTCTTGGGTTACTAGAGCCGTAATTCCGTTTGCGGCGAGGACTTCCGCCGCAGCTAAAGCGAACTCTCTTGAGTAGTTGCGAGAGTCGTAACTAATGGCAACTTTAAGATCCGAACCCTTATCGGAAACATCTTTGATGTGTTGTGCAAGAGCTGTGGTGGCGCGGCGAATATTGTAAATATTCATTCGATTGGACCCAGCACCCAAAATGCCCCGCAGACCGCCTGTTCCGAACTCCAAATCCTTATAAAATCGTTCAGAAATTTCAGTAAAATTATCGGAGTCTAAAAGCCTTTGCACTTCCGCTCTGGTCGACTCGTCAAAGACCGTGTTGGTTGACCAGTACTTAGCGCGAGATAAAATCGACGGGTCCACTTGACTGAGTATCCTTGTGTTAATAGTTAAAATGCGGGGTTATCAGCATCCGAATCGAGCAAGAATAGCACCCAAATCACACAAGGGTAAACTAAATCGTAGCGTTTAATTGCGCTAGGCCGCAGGTTGTCAGTTCCCATGTGTTGGGTTACAATTTAGGGTATATCATCTTTAACCAACGTACTATGTGATAGCAGGGAGGCTATGAGTGTCGAATTTGCTCGATAATCACGTTGATAGCGCCTCAGTTTTAAATGCAAGCAAAAGCTCTTGGGAACATGGCTGGTATGTTTTTGAAAACGGTCAGGTTGTTGGTCCCTTGAACGTTGAAGATGCGTTGGGTAAGACGTCTGCTAGTGACAGTAACAGTGCACGCATGGTCAGCCGGAAGGGGTTCACTCAGTGGTATCCAGTCCAGGATTTCGCTGAGATTTACGCCATGATTGGTAGCCATTCTGAGCAGCTAAATGGCGTCAATGAACAGGCGGCAAAGGCAAAAAATAATGTTGCACTGCAGAGTAAAATGATCGCAGTTGCGGCGGACGCAACGCTCAATAAAAACAATAATCAGACCATTTCACACCTGGGCGCGGCGCAAGAAAACGCAGTTACCGAAGCGGAAACCAAAGTTCAAGCAGCGCAAACTGAGATTTCTGGTACCGTTAATTCGGACGTCACCTCTCAGGGCACTTTAAGCGACCTGGCCACAGATCCGACGCAACAACGTCTTGTTTCGCATCGTTCACCAACGATACCGCGGGTCGACGCATTTGAGGCGCCGCTTAACGTCAACAACGCTTCGGCCGCAAATGATCCAAGGACGCGCAAGGAACTGAAGAGACAAGTACAGGCTGCTCAAGCAGCCGCTCGTTCGCAAAAACTCATGGACCCTGCACTTTTTGCACAACATTACTTCGCCATTCGAGGGCGTTTGCGGCTTGGACGAGTTTTCTCGCCCGTCGCTGGCGCACTTGTTTATACACCGTTGACGCTGGGTGGCTATTGGTGGGACTGGTTTGCAAGATCTAGCGAAGAAGTTAGCTGGCACGTTAATGGGTCCAGTAAGGTAAATTTTGTATTACCGGTATGGTGCTGTCTGATCCCAGGTGTGCATTTAGTGTTGGCCTATTTATTGGCTGATATGGTTTCCAAGATGGAGCTGGAGAACGGATATCGCGGTGTTAAGCCGATCTTGGCAACAATATTGGCGCTATTTCCGCCCTTTTATATTCTTATGATGCAGTCAGCTTTGAATCGTCACTGGCGTTTGCACGTTTACCACAGCGCGACACCGCGTTGAGTTACTTGCCGATACAAAATTCGCTGAAAATTTTATCCAGCACATCCTCACTACTTATGTCACCCACAATGGATGCCAGCGCTCGTGTTGCTTCTTGAAGTTCGAATGCGAGCATTTCATGGCCCGCCGCGGACTCAAGCGCAGCACTAAATCTTTTGAGGGATTCTTGCGCTCTCTGTAGAGCTGCAGCTTGCCTGGCCGATGTGATGAACGGCTGCTCCTCAATCGAACCGGTTGCCTGATCAACTATATTGATCAATTTCTGCTTTAACTTTTCTAAGCCCTCTCCGGTGCGGCAACTAATTGTTGTCAGATCGTCGCTCCACCGAGGTTTGGAAATATCAGACTTTGTTACTGTGATGATTGACGGTTTGCCAAGTGCGGAGATTTGTCGAAGGATTTCATCTCGATCATTTTCTTTTGAGTCGGACGTTATCAAACACAGCACAAGGTCTGCTTCCGCCATCATCTGCTTGGAAAGCGAGATGCCTTGTCTTTCGATGTGATCATCGGTATCTCTTAGGCCAGCTGTATCGACTAATCGGAGTAGTCGTCCGTCAAGCAAGCAGGATTCCTCAATATAGTCCCGCGTTGTCCCAGCCTGCTCGCTTACAATCGCCCGTGGGCGTCCTAGAAGACTATTTAAAAGCGTGGACTTACCGGCATTAGGAGCGCCGACGAGCGCCACCATGAGCCCCCTGCTCGCGACTTTTCCGCTGGTAAATGTGGAGAGGAGCCTGTCGATCATAACCGTAACATGGCCTACCTTATCTTTGACGTGGCTAAGTCGAACGCTTTGAGTGTCACCCTCATCTGGAAAATCAATCATGGCCTCAAGCAATGCCATGCCGCTCACGACTTCAGTACGGAGTGACTCGACTTGTGTCTTTAGTTTGCCTTGATAGAGTTGGCGGCCGGCTAACCACTGCTGCCTAGACTGCGACTCGATCAGATCTCGGAGGCCTTCCGCGGCAGTCATGTCCAGTTTTCCATTGAGCAGAGCTCGCTTGGTGAACTCTCCGGGCTGGGCTGGCCTGGCACCCAACGAGTAGATGGTGCTTAAAATTCTTTGAATGATGTATGGACCACCGTGGCAATAGATCTCGACCGTATCCTGACCTGTGAAAGATCGTGGTCCACGAAATAACATCAGAAGGACTTCATCAATGACCTCTTTTGTCGAAGCATCAAGGATATTGGCTAAACGAGCGTAGCGCGGTTTGGTTTCGGCTATACTAACCGAAACACAGCCAGTTAAGAGCTCAAGGGCGCCCACGCCGGAGACCCTGATAACACCAACGGCTCCGGGACCGGAGCCGCTCGCGAGCGCTGCTATTGGGTGATCATCATAGGGGCGCAACATAAAAATTGGACAAGGCGATCATGTCACTGATTCGCCTCGAACGCCTCCTCGGATTGATCGTTTTTACCTTCGGGCTTGCGGCCGCGTGATAGAAGAATCATTAATTTGCGGCTTGGTCCGTTACCGATCGACTTAGTATAAACACGAGTGTCGTTCTCAAGCGCCATGTGAATGATTTTTCGGTCGGCAGCACTCTTATAGTCTAGAACGCATTTTTGACCCGTAGAAACAACTTCATCAGCTTTCTCGCGAGCGATGCGCACGAGTTCCTCCTCGCGTCCTTTTCGGCTACCCTGCGCGTCGATGAAAATGCGGAATGGCAACTCTTGCTTAAGATAGCGAGGTTTCTTACGCAGCAGGTGCTCTAGGCTTTCGACGAATTTTGTATTTGTTTGAATGATGTTAGCGACAGCTGCGTTATCAACTTCAAGCTTGAGCTTACCGTCGGCCATCGTAGATGACACAACAACGCTTTCGCCAACGATTTTTTCGCACAATTCTTTGCAAAACTGGCTGATATCACGTTCAAGTTGCGCCTGAGCTTCAGCGGTCAAAGGTTCAGCAGGAGCCTTTGGCTCGCGTGGTTGGCGATCTTCCATTTTGCGTTCGCCATGATCTCGACTGCCCATTTTGGAGTGTCCGCGGCGGTCTTTATGGTCGTGAGACCTTCCATGGGGGCGTCCGCCTTCGCGAGAACCGTGCTCAGCGCCTTTCCGGTCATGGCGGTGTCTGTTCGTCGTCGACCTTGGCCAAGCTTCGATTTCTGCTTTCGCGCCCATAAAGAAACTCACTAGGCCAGGCTTTGGCTCCTTGAGGACTTTAAATTCGAGGTCGTCTTTGGAAACGTTTAGCTTGACGCAGGCTAGGGTGACCGCCTGTTCAACTGACTTTGCTTCGATGCGGATGGGTTGTCGATTTCTGTTTGTGTTCATGTTTTAGCTCCTGTTTTTTAGACCATGAATTCAATTTACAAGTTGCGTCTTAAATATTCGCGAATTTCCTATTTAGGTACTGCTGCTGTCCGATCGAAACGATGGTGTTTGTCAGCATGTATAACACCAACCCTGAAGGTAACGTGATCATCATGACCCCGAATATCAGGGGCATGAACATAAGTACACGCTCTTGCGTTTTATCCATCCCCGTCATAGGCGTCATCTTTTGTTGGATGAACATGAACACAGTCAAAATGATGGGGGTTATAAAATACGGGTCCTTTGCTGACAAGTCGGTGATCCAGCCAACGAATGGCGCATGACGCAAGTCGATTGAGGCTGATAACACTCTAAAGAGCGCAAAGAAAACTGGGATTGTTGGCAGAATGGGTAGACACCCTTTCATAGGGTTTACATTGTGGGCGCTCATGAACTTCATGAGCTCCATTTGCATTTTTTGAGGGTCGTTTTGATATTTTTCTTTGAGCTTTGCCATCTCTGGTGAAAGCTTTTTCATTTTTGCGGCACTCTGAGCGGCTTGTTTCGTCAGAGGGAAGAATAGAATTTTTAGAAGTATCGTTAGTAGAATAATGGCTACGCCGTAGTTACCAGTGAATTTAAATAAGCCTTTTATGGAAAGAAGGAGCGGATGGGCAATCATGTCGAGCCAACCGAGGCCAAGGGTGGTCTTGAGTTTTGGATTAAACGCAGTTAGTAGTTCCACTTCCTTGGGTCCAAGCCAAAGATCGTAAGAGATCTTTGAGGTTTGCTGCGGCTGAACGGTGCCAAGATCAGATTGAGCGTTGATGCTGATTTCACAAAGACCAGAGCCTGGCGCGCCTGTGCCTGCAAAAGTTGTCCGGTACGAGGACGATGATTTGGGAAGCAGCGCAAAAGCGAAGTAATGTGTATCAAATCCAAAGAAATCAAGTTTACGGTTAGGTACTTTCACTTCAAACCGCTGATCTTTACAAAAATCCTCAAGATTAGTGAACTCGTCGCTGCCGTCAGTTTGGCTCAGGAATCTGGGTTGTTCGCCCGGAGTTGCCGGTGCCAGAAATGAGCCTTTAGCGACATCAATCCGAGCCCCAAGCTCCGTGAATACAGAAGCAATCAAAGGTTTCGCGTCTTTTGAAGTGTTTGTAAAAGAGATTTCAAGATTGCCGGCATAGCCCTCTTTTGGCAAAGTCCACGCTTGTTTGATCATCCAATCCCCCTCTTGCCGGGAGAACGTCAGACCATTCGGCGTCTTTTCAGCCGCAAAAGGCAATACTTGATCTTTTGAGGGCGCTGGGCCAGTAAACGCTTGCACTGATGCTGGCCTAGCAAAAAGCTCGACTAAACTGCTATCGGGACGATTTGACTCGCTATAGTTTTTTAATTTGGCCGACGTCAGGGAGCCGAGTTCCTGGGAAAAAGTGAATGTTGCATCTCGACCTTCAAAAATAAGATCTTGAGCAGGCAGTTTGCTGACGTTTGCCAACGCCGTTTGGGCCGGTGTGGCGGTCATCTGGGATGACGAAGATGGCGCTGCACCACTAGCTCCTGGCTGAGTTTCCGAGCCTGCCGGCGTATTAGATTGCTCGGCAGTAGCGGGTTCTTTTTTCCGGTAATAGTCAGGGTACTTGCTCGTCAAATACTGATTCCAGAGTAGGAATAAGCCAAAACACAGTACCATTGCGACGAGTGTGCCGCGGTTAGAGCCTACGTCTTTTTCTTGAGTTCTCATGGTAGATCAACTCCCCCGGGATGCCATGGTCCGCACTTGAGTAGGCGTCGGGATATTTTCCCGAGAGCCAATGAAAGGTGGTCTTTCTCCAAGCAATGACTCGCATATTTTGAACATGATGGATGGAATCGACACTCGGCCCCAAGAGTAGCAAGAAGGGGCGACAAGCTCACCTGGTATAGGCGAATAAAAATTTTTAAAATAAAACTGATCAATGTGTTTCGGTTCCTTGGCTTATGGGCTCTGATTTTGATGCAAATCGCTTCAACAGGCGTTCGCTGCAAAGTAGAAATCGATCCTGAATGTTATCTTTCAAACGGCCATTCTTCATAACGATAGCTGGCCTTGCAATAACAACCAGGTCGCGGCCGGCCAGTTCTTGCGATAGTGATAGGTTTTCCCTGAAAACGCTCCTGATTGATCTCTTGATCTTATTGCGGGTCACAGCATTGCCCACTTTACCGCTGACAATCAGTCCTAGCCGACTTGTGGGGCGCTGATCGTTCTTAAGGGAAGCTACCAGCACAAAGTCCGGGCAAATTACTTTGGTTCCGGGGCTGTCCAGCACCTGGTCAAAGTCGCGGCCTGTGAGTAGCCGTTGAGATTTTGTGAATCGGGCCATAAGTTGCTAGGCCTTCCCTGTT
>JBEIGW010000142.1:0-7476 GCA_040381655.1 Deltaproteobacteria bacterium | reverse complement strand
GGGTAATTGGGGACGCCCGACTGTCCCCCATTAAACATTATGGAAAAAACGACAGGGGGGTTGCGTTTTTTCCATAACCTTTGTAGAATCTATTTGTGGCACATTTACGAACAAGATTTGCGACCCGGCACCTTAAGGACGCTTTGGCGTTTTCCCCGCTGGTGGGAGTTCTAGGGCAGCGCCAGGTGGGTAAAACCACGTTAGTGGAAAGTCTCGTTAACGATCATTATGTGTCATTCGATGACGAATCTACCAAGTCAGCCGCGGAGCTGGCGCCAAGACAATTTATCGAGCAATTTAGCGCCCTATCTGCCATTGATGAATGTCAAAAGGTACCAAGTATCTTTCCCGCTCTGAAGCTTAGAGTGCAGAAAGACAAACGACCTGGGCAGTTTCTACTTACGGGTAGCGTTCGCTTCACGTCCAGAAAGGCTATTCTAGAATCACTGACCGGGCGGGTGTATTACGTAGAAATTTTACCGCTGTCGGTTGCGGAAATGAATCAAAAGCCAGCCGCTGATTTCGTTAAATGGCCAAAATTGTCGATACCGGCGTTGACGGAATACATCAATGGGCGTACATCCTGGTTTAACCAAACAAAAATGAATTTATATCTCTCCCACGGAGGGCTGCCCGGCATTTGTTTTTTGCGAAAAGAGTCGCATCGTAACGCGAAGTTTGCCGCGCAAATTCAGACGCTTTTACAGCGTGATATTCGCCTTGTTTTTGAAACCACGACGCCCTACCAAAACTTATTATTGCTCTTGCGCTTCATTGCGCGCAACCAAGGTGGAAAGTTCGTCTTGAAGGACGCGAGTCGATTTAGTGGTATTTCTGAGATTACGGTCAAGAAAACCATTTTTGCGTTTGAGTCTCTTTTTCTGATCCGTCGTTTTCGCGGGTCTGGCGATGTTGTGGCCGATCGATTTTACTTTGAGGATCAAGGTATGGCGCGGTATCTCAGTAAAGAGTCGGTCAGCTCCGACTGGCATTTATTTGCATACAGCCAACTATTTTCATCGGCCCACTACGGTCACATGAATCAAATGGAGCTTACGTATTTTGAGACAAAAGGTGGTGCGAAAGTGCCGTTCGTTTTCAATGTCCAGGACAAGAAATATGGCTTCCTACTAAATGAATCCGAATCCCTGACGCAAAGCACCATCAAGTCTGCTAAAGCACTTTTAGAGAGATCGCCCGACGCTCATATTTACATTCTTTCCGGAGGGAATTTTGTGAATAAAGTCATGGACCGGGTCATCCAGATACCGTTAATGGGAGTCATTTAGTAATCGGGTAATTGGGGACGCCCGACTGATTGAGTATTGATTGGGCAGTCATAGTGGAGTCTATGTCAGTCTCAACCCCCCCATCCCCCCAAACCTGCCCGTCACCCCGTCTAAAAAGCCTCTATAAATCATCTTTAGATTTTGCCCATTTGGCCTCGGAAGAAATGCCTGAAGACACTCCTTCAGAAGTTTGATGGCGAAAAATCCATATAGAACTAACTTGGACCTGCCCGACTGACTCAAATACTCAATTAAGAGAACGTGATTTCTGATGTTAAAGTACTGGGTGAAGGCACTGATCTCGTTTTCTTTGACCCACAGAAACTGCACCTGATTCTCGGTTTGACGATGCTTAATCAGCCCCACATGGTTTAGGTAAAGAACTGGTGTGTGCTTTGATGCGAGCCAGCCATAAATCAAATCGTCATTAACGATGAAAAACCGTTTATCAGGTAGACCGATTTTTTGAACAATACTTCTGTGAATGAGCATCCCCTCAAAGCAGCCGTAGTTGACCTCCATGTAAGGCTTTCCTTTGGGAAAGCTTGGATCCTGGCTCCACACGGTTCGTCCAGAGACTTCTGAGAAGTGACCCTCCCAGTTAATAAATGTCCCGTCCTCGTAGCGTTTTGCCGGGTGAACACAAAAAGACTTTTGGCGATTTTTCAGCATAAATTCCAGCGTGTCAGACGTAGCCTCCACGTCATCATCCATGAGCCACATCCACTCACAGTCACTCTCTACACCTAGCTTTACACCCTCGTGGAATCCTCCGGCTCCTCCTTCATTCGTGGGAAGGCGCTGATAGATGATTTGGACTCCGTTTACGGTGTGCTTAGCGGTCATGGCCCCATCGACAAAAGAGACGTCAGATGAAATCACACCGAGAGTTTTAAGTGTCTCAAAGGTTTCTGGCTTGGAGGCATTATCAATGATGACGAGAGTGTTAAGTTGGTGAGACTGACCTAAGAAGGAACGCACCGTGTGGACCAAGAGGTTTGGCCGATTATAGGTTACAAGTATTCCTGCCACGGTTTCCATGAAGGGGCCTCAAAAAGATATTTAGACGGGATCAGCGCTAAAGCGGATCTTTGATGGCTCACTGCTACTGATAAAGCGTCTAGCCAGATCAAGGCTCTCAGCAATACACATGTGCATGTCAAGATAGCGGTAGGTGCCAAGTCGTCCTGCAAACGTGATGGGCAGGGTTTCTTGTTTGGCTTCATCCACGTATTTTTGTAGGTGTGTTTTATCGGTGGCTAATCGAACCGGATAATAAGGGATATCCTTGCGTGTCGCTGCTCGACTAAACTCCCGGTAGCAAGACGTTTTTTGGTGAGTCTCCCAGTGGGTGAAATGCTTAAATTCCGTAATACGCGTATGCTTGACCTCGCGCTCGCAGTAGTTCATGACACTCGTGCCCTGGAAGTCACCGTCTTGGCGAAAAAGCTCAAAATCAAGTGTGCGGTAGGAAAGATCTCCAAATTTATAGTCAAACCAGCCATCAATCGTGCCTGAATAGAAAATATGATCGTAGGATTTTAATGCGCTGCGCGAGATTTTTTGGCCCAAGAAGACATTAATATTTGGCAGATCGAGCATCTTTTGAATCAATACCGTGTATCCGTCGACTGGCAAGCCTTGGTACTGATCGTTGAAGTAGTTGTCGTTAAAGTTAAAGCGAATGGGTAGTCTTTGGAATATGGAAGCCGGCAGCTGCCTTGCGTCTAGTCCCCAGTGTTTTTCCGTGTAGTGCTTAAAAAACGTCTCATAGATCTTGGGACCAAGCATGGAGAGGGCTTGTTCCTCGAAGTTTGCAGGACTAGGGTTTTTGGTGCCTAGAGTTGCTATGAATGCTTCGGCTTCCCGCGGGGAAAAGCGTTTATTAAATAGCTGATTGATCGTCAGAAGATTAATCGGCATCGAGAAGACACCTTCGGCCGTGGTGGCTTTCACCTTATGCTCATAACGCTCAAAACGGCCAAAGCTAGTGACGTAGTCCCAGACTTCTTTGTTACTCGTGTGAAAGAGGTGCGGTCCATAGACATGCAGCATCACTCCAGTCTCAGGGTCTCTTTCGGTGTGACAGTTACCGCCCACATGATCTCGCCCATCAAAGACGTCCACGTGATAGCGCTTGGTCGAGGCCAACACATTGGCGATCACGGCTCCGGTAAAACCAGCTCCAACACAGGCAATTTTTTTAACAGATGACATCTGCAATTGGGGACACCCGACTGATTGAGTATTGATTAATCAATTACGGCGACGCCGTGTCAAGATAGTTGATCTGGCACATTTTGGCAGCCCAAAGTTATGCACAAGGTCAGCCTATTGATATCGGTCAAATGATCTCGGCCCACACGGACAAGCGTGTTCAATCAATAGTCAATCAGTCGGGTGTCCCCATTTGGGTTTGCGTTACTGCCGAACTCCACCAAACATCTGCACGCGGCCAGCTTGAGTGACGGCCTCGCCGTTTAGTTTGATCTCGGCAATCTCATGGCCGATCAATGCAAATAAACGATCTCGAAGGAAGATGGGTCTCGTATTGCCGTACCAGTCGATACATGAGCTTTGGCAGACGGCCGGGTCTTTTCCAGATTCCACTGAGCCAATAAGTTTCATGCTGTCGTCGCCGCCAACTTTGATGTAGGCCACATTTGATAGACCTTGTCCCCACCACGCCGTATTGTCAGCTCTAAGAGTCAAGATGGGAAGACCAATCAAGTGGCTTCCGTCGTCTTGAGGTTTTTGAAAGAAGCCGTGGCTGCGAGATTCACCCTCGGCCGCCTTGCCGACGCGAATGGACGTTAGTTTTAGATCGGGTGTATCAAGGCGCAGGTCCCCTAGCTCAAGATTGCCGTCATTTCGTCTCACCGTGATGAATGCTTCTTCGTCACTTAAAACTTCGATGCGGCCCACGTTGCCAGCGAATGTCAAAATGCGTTTGCTGGCATTTTCGGTGTTTACGGCCATCAGTTCTTGCTGATCACCTGAGTCACTGTAGCGCACGACAATGGCGTGGCGCCCCACAAAGCGGTTGGCATTAACCGAGCAGTACTGACCTCTGTACAAATCAGTCGAACGCTGGGAGACGTCTTGATTACCACCTGCATCAAATTGTGAAAGAGGAAGTTTCAAAAGTCTAATCGAGCAAGCACTCAAAGCTTGCGGCTGGCCCGTGGCGTCTGGCGAATTATAGTCTTCTACGATCATCTGCAGTTCGCCGTTCACTTCTTTAAACGAAAACTGATTGATCGGCAGGCCGTTAGATGCATGAGCACGCACGTTCAGATCCTTGAGAGCAAGCGAGTAGATTTTCTTGGCTGTAGCAAGGTAGACAAAGTCTTTGGTCACGTAGCGTGTGCGCGTGTAGTCGCCGAGGACGGCCTTGGCCTTACAATCAAGGCCACCATCACCCGGGAGGCCGCAGCTAACAACGCTGTGAAACATCGCCGATTGCTCGATGGTGTCTATGTTTTTGTAGACGTCCGTGCCTGCAAGTAGAGGCTTAATGGCTGTGAATCCTGTGCGGGCATCGTAGTTAAGCTCTTGAGGTATCCGAATTTCTGCTTTGTCTGTTCCACAGAAGTCAAAAGCAGGGTGCGGCATATAAAATACCAGTCGACCATCGACCATGCGACTCGTGTAGTTCTCGCCGCTGTAGTAATCGGATGATTCAATGAACCTGGTTTGAAGTCTTTGAAGCTTACCGTCTTTCAGAGAATAGGAGTTAACTTCCGTGGCTCCAATGTAACGGCGCTGGCAAGGGTCTGCCGCGTTTTGAGGGGGAACTGGATTGGTGTGATACCGAAAGCCAACCACATAGATCATGTCCCCATTTACCAATATCTCGTCATACCAAACGTTTTTTTGAAGCTCGGCTGTTCGTGCGACAAACATGGAGTCGGTTTCTTTGAGCTGATTGTCTGCAATCGAAACAGCTGAGAGTCGGCCTCGATGGAGCACGACTAGATAGTCGCCAATATTTTTGACGATACCGCCTTCGTCGACACCTGCTTCTTGGTTATTGGTGATGGATTCATTGGCTTCTGCAGTAGTCGCCGATGGAGTGCCGCCTTTAGAGTAGGTCTGGCCGTTTTTTTGCTTACCGATCATCGTCTTGCCAAGATTAGCCATGTACTCTTGAAACTCGGCCTCACTGCCAAAACTTGCAAGCTTACTGTTTGACATGATTTTCGCATTAGGCGAGGCGGTCGGCTGAGAGGTTTTGCAGGCCACAAGAATCGATGTCAAAGAGGCGGCAAAAATAGCTAATTTCATGGGCACTCCGCAGGAGAGAATATTGGTATTTCGTGTGCTCCTATTTTAGCAAATTTCGACTCTCTTCTACTAATCGGCGAGACTGACGACCGCGTGACGAAATCACTAGGTAAATTGGCTCAATTTGTAAGATCACCAATGATAGTCACCGTCACAGCCAAGCCCCGGTAGCCGGTAGAGAAGCCAGCCCTCGATTTTCTTACTGAAACAAAGCCAAGCCGTCCCTTCGGGAAAGTCATCTTTAAAAAATTCACTTAAGTCTTGGCGGAGCCTTGAGAGGGCTTTATCGACGTTATTTTGCCTTTTGCGGTAGGGCTCACTGACAAGTCTCAGCGCACGATTTGAACTTTGAATGAAGTAACCGGAGATCAGTTCGCGTTCGACATCTGATTTTAGGAGGTGACCGGTAATATTGGCCTCAATGAGGTCAATGATCTGGCGCCTTATGGTGTTGGCATGAGTTTTAAATCGCCGAGCGCCGTAGGTGATGTTGCCATCTTTGATGATCAACGGTTTTTGCTCGTCATGGTTTGCTAGCTTTAGCGCGCTGGCTTCAAAATTCATAAGGCATGATTCCTTTCATGTGAGTTCTGGAAAACGCTGTCGTGGGACGTCTTATGACATGAATGGCATGAAGGGGTTTTGCATGGGGTTGCGAAGTTTAAGCCATGAGAGGGGCGTGAGTTACTTCTTAAATCCATCGTAAAACCCCAAAATCATTAAATTATTATAGAAATCTCAAGGTTTAGTCGCCGATGCCGTTAAGTGCTTTGGGAGGCGTCTATGCGACCCTATTTAGCAATACTGGTAATGACAGGCCTTTTGGCTAGTTGCAGCGAGAGCGAGTTCTCGGGTGGCTCCCAATACAATCTCGGGCAAGGCAGGATGAAAACGGACAAGGACCTGAAAGATAACGAAGAGGTCACTCCGACGGGACTTGTCGTGGATGACAGTGGAACCATCGGTGAATGTGCGAAGGGCACATTGATAGTCGACCCAGATCAAAAATACTCGTTTTCAAGGGGCGAGGAGAGGACCTTCCTGAACTCGCTCAATCGATACGTGCAAATTCCCACGCTGTGGGAGGGAGCAGGCATGGTCCATGCAGACCAGGCCTCTGCCGATACGGTTTGCAAACTAAAAGGCTATAACAAAGCCATCAGTTTTCAGACGGAAACTTGGTACAGCCCTCACGACAACTATAATGCCCACTGGATCGACTCGTCTAAAAAGTTCGTCTTGAAGGGCGCCACCGAATCAAACAGAAAGCTTACGCAAACCGTCTGCCAGGGCCGCCTTCACGATAAGTGCGATAAGAACAAAAACTGGATTTTCCAGAAGCCTTAAATTTCCAGTTTAGTCACATGCACGTATGAGTTAATTCATAGCAGTCTTTTGAGCAGCATTGCCACGACGCACTGCAAAAGCCTTTTCGTGCAATACAGCCATTACCGCCGGCTTGGCAAAGTCCGTCAAGCCAACAAGACTTTGAGCAACATTGCCAATCTACGTTGCAAGGCGCTTTTGCGGCCCTGCAGGCAGGGGCTTCGCTACCGGGTCTGCCTGAGTTTCCGCCGATATTTGTCGGTGAGGGTGGCGCGTAAACAGGTCTTGATTCTGGCGTGCGCGGCAGAGTGATTTCTGGTCTTTTAGGCATATCACGGACGTCAAAGTTTGGCTGATTTCTCATGTGATAGACGCCTCCGCAGGGCTCGGACAAGTCTTCAGGGTAAAAGTTTTTATTGGTTCGCGAGTGCTCAACGACGCAGGCCAAATCACCTCCGCCAAGGCAGGCCGGCCAGAGGCTCTCATCGTACCAATTGCGGCTCATTTCACGGCGAAGGATGGCAAAGCACTGCTTTGGAGTCATTGATCCGATGGTGGCAGGTATGACAGGCGC
>JBEIGW010000141.1:0-7533 GCA_040381655.1 Deltaproteobacteria bacterium | reverse complement strand
GACTCGGTAAATTAATGAGCGGCGCAGGCGGCGGAATTATCAACACAGTTATGCCCTTTATCCAGCAAATCATGGGCATGTTTGGTGGCGGTGGATAAAATCCAAACCTAACCTGTGTTATACTAAGGAGCCCATCAATATGAGGCTCCTTTTTTATGATCCGAAACTTTTTAGTATGTTTAGCCTTGATGACTTCAACCAGAGCTTTTGCTGGCACAACTCTCGTTTGTACACATTTTATCTATCAAGACATCCCCTTTATAACGATCTCAATGAGCCTTGATGAATCGGGGCGAGTCGAAAGGCTAGCGGAAATTGATCATTATGGGACGTCACGACAAACGGCTGTAGAAGAAAATCAAACGGATCCAAAGCAGCTATATAACCTAACAATCGAGGCCGACAATCCTGGCAACGAATTATTCCTCGAAATATACAGAAACGATGACGTTGAAGAATCGTCATCTTACAGAGCCAAGCTCATCAACCCGGGCGCCCCATCGGTCAAAGAGATGGCTGGAACCTGCCAAAAAAGCTAGTACTTACCTAACAGTTATAGCAAGCATAGTTGACTTTTCGTCAAGTTTTTGACGCTTATGCCCCCTTTATCCACTAGGGAGCATCCTCACATAGTTGAACCTGGTTTCAATCAATGTGAAAATATAAGGAGACTGCGTTGAAAAGGGAGCGCCATTTTTAATGGATGAACTCAAAGCAAAGTACAAAGCGTTATCACTCGGGAAAAGACTCGCCATATGTTTCTTCTTAGGCCTCCTTCCCGCGGCATATCTGTATTACGATCAAGCTCCAGGCATCGAAGAGGAATTGACAGCAGCCGAAACCGCTGAGAAAGATGCAGCGCGGAAACTTGTCGATGCAGATAAAAAACTCAAAAATCTTGAGAAAACAGAAGGTGAACTAGCCTTCACGACTGATCAATTGAAGAAAGCTGAAACAAGGCTCCCTGATAACGTGGCTATCGATGAAATTCTAAGAAATATTGGCAAATCTGCTAAAGACTCTGGTGTCACGATCGCTGAATTTCAACCCATGTCAGAGATGACGAGAGGTGACGAATACAAGTACACCGAGATCCCGTTAAAAATGATTGTTGAGGCCCATGAATATTCCCAAATTTGTTCATGGCTTGATACCATCGCAGGCCTCAAGTCCAAACTTTACCTAAAATCCTGGAGTTTGAGGCGCCAAGCCGGTACAGACCAACCGGGAGGCCGAGATGCTGGAGGTAGTCCAGATGCAACAAATGAGGTTGAACGAGCTCTAGAAGAGGCCATGCGTCCACGCCGAGACCTTGTGCTAAAACTTTCTGCTGATTTTTCAGTATACCGCCTTGCTATGGGTCCAACTGGAGGCTCAGCCTACCAACCTAGTGGTGCCACTAGTGGCAACTCCCCATTACCCCAGCCCAATGCCAATGGCGCATCGACCCCTTCAAACAAGACCCCAACGACGATCAACATTGAGGAGCAAGCGAATAGTTTGCGGCCCCGTTAAACTTTCTTCCTGCCCCGCAATGACTAGGTTGTTATTGCAACATGTTTAGTTAGAGGAGGAGCAAGCTGACCAATCGGTGTAGCTTGCATGATGTTTAGCCCAGTAGTCCCTATTCACTACACACGATCTCGTCTGTACTCCAGATGATTGATTTGGAAGATCGCAGGTTCTAGCCTCAGGTGGATTATTAGGATTACACAGCAGCTCAGCAAAACAGTATGCTCGATCAGCACGACAATCAAGACTGTTGGCGTCTTGATGCTTTTCAACTTCGACTAATAGATCACCAAAATAACAAGCATAAGACATATTACCCATACCGACCCGACCAATTCCGTTGCTGTTCAGCGTAGCCTGGCAGCGAAGAACGGATCCTTGGCTTAAATCACCAGCAGAATTAACCGTGCAAACTCGGACCGAAATAGCGGTGGGTATCTGATAATCATGGGCTATATTAATCCACTCTGTGTTCGTGCGGCTACCTTGGATGGCCACGGGTATCACAGTTCCTGATTTACAATCTGCGGGCGGGACGTTTTGCTCCTGGTAAGACACTTGATAACGCCTACCCGCCACGTTGCCGGATGCCCAGCTAAATTTTATCTTCCATTGCAACTGTAAGTGATTACCGGTGGTAAAACCGTTTGCCTCAGCGATCAAATCGATGGGATCGTCTTGCGAAGGAGGTAACTTTAAATCCTGGCCCGGGTTGGGAGTGCTACCTTCAATATTACTAGAGTTCTTCTTCGGGCTCTTAATTGACTGCCGAACGCCAACATCACCAGAAAACTCCTTGCTGGAGCAACTAGCGAATAGAACAGCGGTCGCAACGTAAGACACGATAAGGAGTCTCATCTTCACCTCGAAGTTTAATTCGTATCGGATTAACATAAAAATTCTTTAATGAATTCAATGGGTAAAGGAATTTCATGTGGTTACAGGTTCGTTATGTGCCGCAAAAAAGCCCTGCCAACACAAATTGTGGTGGTAGGGCTTTCGCAGGTAGAGGACCCTCTCAGTTAATACCGATCGGTTAAAGCTTCACATCTTCTGAATCACAAGGATCTAATGCAAAACCGTCGACCTCACTACCAGAGGAATCTTTCAAACTACCGTCTTCTCCGTCTGTAGACTTACCAAGCGTGTAGGTTTTGAGGGTCGCACCAGTACTGTCTGTGACCACGACTTGCGCTGTTCCATCCGAGATCGAACAGGAGTTATCAGAAAAATTCAATTTTAAATTCGTATAAGTCGTCGTAATGGTCGCATCCGAGTCTTTCTTGACGACAACCTGACCGCTGACAAAGGTTTTATTCACGACAGCATTAGTCGTGCTATTTCGCTCAACCTTTACAACCAAAGGCGCATTATCAGCTGTATTGATGGATAAACTTGAGGATACAGCTTGGCCATCCTTATTGGTCATAGTCAGTGACTGTAAAACATCTTTGATCACAACAGACTTATTGCGCACATAAGTAGTAGACCCATCACTGCCGGTATCATTGGAGCTCCATGTCACGGTTCTATTCCCAGATGACTTAAAGCTTCGAGACGATGTTCTGGTAACTTTTGGACCAGTGTAAGTCATACTGTCGCTGCGATTTCGCTCAAAAGAAACCTCAAGCTTGACACCTGACGGGCTTTTGAAATCAACCGCGGCACCTTTATCAGACCGGCACTCTACGGCGGCGCCGTCAGTCCTAGACCACGTGCGGGTCGATGTACCCATGCCAGTTCTCGTAGCGGTAATAGTTACGCGCCCACCGCCTGATGTTTTTGTGCGACTACGATTAATTGTCGAGCTTACTGAGACGACCGCTGAATTTCCATTCTTCGTGCAGGACTTTGTCACGGAGGAACCATCATTATCCCCGTCTGCTAAAGCAAACTGCAAACTTGATCCTGAACCACTTTGGTCTGCCGCAGCTGCGACAGCATCGCCATGAGCAGCATTGACAACACTGCTTGTCAGCTGAGGATCAGCCACTAGCGACGATGCGTTAACTGGAGGTGCGCCTTCATCATTCTTGTCATCACTTTTCGTCCCACAGGAATGAATCACTAAACCAAGTACAGTCACGCCAAGAACTTGCATTCTAACGCGCGAATACCAGAACCGCCTATCACCCAAGCCCGGATTAGAAATCCCCATCAGCTTCATGTCGACCCCCCTTAAGTGTTAAAAATAAAAGACATCTAAAAAGACCTCTTAAATCCAAAGGTCTAAACAGCTTATCGGATATAAAAATGAATATCTATGAATAAGATTTTAATCAATTGATTTCAGTATGTTATAGGTCTTAATTAAATTGAAAAAGAAATAATTATGAATATTCTAAAAACATCTAAAGTCTTGCCTATACCTTGCCGAAAACGTCATAAAGGCGGAAACACTATGGTATTGCCACTGTCAAAACTGCGCGACGTTGCAAAACGTCACCTTATAACTGACTTCGACGACTACAGAACCTATCTCGAGACAGTTTATCATAGCATCAAAGACGTCGCTTCGACATATTCATACGCTCATTTCTCTGTGAACTTAGGACTCTCTTCAACAAATGCTCATGCCATCATCGCTGGGCATCGTAATTTAAGTCTTAAAACAGGTCAGCGTATCGCTGAATCTCTAGGCTTATCGGAAAGTCATAAAAAATACTTACTTGCTCTCATAAAAAACGCACATGCCAAAACAAGCGCAGATGGCGACGCCGCCTTCAAAGAAAAGCTTGATCTCGCAAAAAATAATCTACCAACTAAACTAGACGAAAGCCGCTTACGTTTTTTTGAAGCTTGGCACAATTCAGCTATTCTTGAGTTGCTTCGATTAGATGGAGCCTCTGACTCTGCTTCCTGGATTGCTGACAACATAAGACCCAAACTCTCGCTCCCAAAAGTAAAACAAAGCCTTCGACTGCTAACCGAACTTGGCTACGTCGCTTTTGACAAAAAAAGAGGTCGTCTTTATCCGACAGAAGTCTCTATCACCACAGGCGATCACGTCGAGCGCCTAGCCGTCATCAGCTTTCACCGTCAGATGCTCGATCTTGCAAAGTCTGCGATGGATCAAATCCCCGCCGAGGAACGAGACATTGGCGCCGTAACGCTTGCTGTATCCCAAAAGCTTCGAGAGCAATTTACGCGGGAGTTTATTGACCTACGCAAACGTTTCTTAAAACTCGCGGAATCTGAAACTGACCCTGATGAAATCATTCAAATTAATCTGCAGCTATTCCCATTAAGTAGGAGACAAAAAAAATGACCCCACTGACTATACGCCGCCAAGCAAAGATATTTATAAAGAACGGACTCCCTGTCGTAATAATGATTGTATTAATCGGCTGCGGCGTGGAAGTCGGGAATCCCTCATCAAAAAAGCCAAAAGTTGGCCCACCTACCGTTAATGCTACAGATGTCGTCAGTGACTCCCAACTAACTACAAGTATTGTCAACGCCTCCCATGGTGATGCGGTCGCAGCAAGTATTGATCAGGGCACGTCCAGCACAAGCTTACAACTCGTTGCGGCTGATACTAACGACGATAACACATCCGCAACTAAAACATGCAACGCCTCACCGGACGGCAAATCAGCTATTGTATCCGTAAGTGCAAATATTAACAGAACGAGAACAAAATCATCTGCCGGCGGTCGAGTCACTGTAAAAGCCAGTCGAACTGGTTCCGGCAGTTCCACAAGATCTTGGTCCCGTATAGACGGCACACCGGTGGTCTGCAAGAGAGACAAAACGGGAGCTATTATCGATTTTAAAAATCCGACCGGACTTCGCTTAGATGTTTCGTTTGAGCGAAATCGAAGTGATGAAGTCACGTTCACAGGGCCACGCCTAACCAGAACATCCACTCGATCCGTCAGTTCGGCGGGAACGCGAATCATTACATGGACGTCTAATGATGAGTCCGGCGGTAGCATTTCCAGTTACGCTAGACAAAAATCCGTCGTCATTCGAAACACTACGCACAACCTAACCATGACCGATAAGAATGGAAATACAGTGGCAACAAACCTTACAATAAACACACCTGAAGCCACTCCACTGCTGGTGAGAGTAGAACGGGATACCGCAACTAATAAAGTACTCAGCAAAACCTTCATGAGCGGGCAAATCGTCGTAAAAAAAGACGATGATGCTACAATGACGACCACATACAACAATTTAAAACTAAATTTCGCTGATGACTCGTGCTCGATCACGGACGGGTTAGCTCAAATTGTTATCTCAGACAGCGCCGGCACAACGTTAAAATCTCTAAGACTTAGCAAGAATTCCGATGGTGACAGCGCCCTGTTCGATGATTCGGGTAATGAAGTAGAAGGATTTGTTTTAGATCCGTGTGACTCTGAGGACTCTAAAACATAGAGCAGAAGCCATCAACCGATGGATTGTCGTTGTGGAGATTAAACCTGATTTTTGGTATATTACCACGAGCTCAGTTCGCAGCCACTCCGGCGATCGCTCAAGCCGCTTCTACGCTATAACATGCAAAGGACAACATGGTTTGGACCACTATCGTCATTGAAACGCTGGTCATTTTTGCTTTGATCATTCTTAACGGCGCATTAGCATTATCGGAAATGGCTATTGTTTCTGCTCGAAAGACCAGGCTTCAACAGCTCGCCGACGAAGGACACTACGGTGCAAAAATTGCTTTGGACCTAGCTAATACCCCTTCAACGTTTCTCGCCTCCATCCAGATCGGCATAACGCTAGTGGGCGTGCTTGCGGGAGCCTTTGGCGGAGCGACTGTCGCAAAAGAACTTTCACACC
The DNA here is from genome assembly GCA_040381655.1 of Deltaproteobacteria bacterium. GTDB lineage: Bacteria > Bdellovibrionota_B > Oligoflexia > Oligoflexales > RGVZ01 > CAMDKS01. The sequence goes on along the minus strand of JBEIGW010000141.1, from coordinate 1,227 downwards.
ACCTCAAGGACGCGCCATTCATCGGGCAATACAACGAAGCGATCGGACTTGGCAGCGTCGTCATCGTCGTCACACTCCTCTCGTTGATTCTTGGAGAACTTATACCTAAGCGCATTGCACTAGCGAATGCAGAAAGTTTCGCGGTTCGTGTTTCACGCCCAATCAAAATCATTTCGCTCCTGGCATCTCCTTTAGTTAAAGTTCTTAGCGCCATCACCGAAATAGCTCTAAAAATACTTCAGATTAAACCCAACGAGGATCCTGGAGTATCCGAGGAAGAAGTGAAAATATTGATTAAACAGGGAGCTGAAGCGGGGGTGTTTGAGCCCCAAGAGGAAACCTTGATGAATCGCGTCCTAGCCTTTGGAGACCGCAAAGTCGGTGAAATAATGACTCAACGACGTCAACTAGTGTCACTAGACGTGGCAGCATCGTTTGACATAAATCTCAAAGAGATCTTAAAAACTCCGCATTCATACTATCCTGTCTATAAAGGCTCGAGTGATCACCTCATTGGAATCATATCCGTCAAAGATCTCCTTGAATCCCTCGCCACCAGAAAACCTAGCGACATAGATTTGAAGGAATTTCTCCGAGAACCGGTTTTTGTGACAGAGAGCATGTCCACTTTGAAGTTATTAGAAAAACTAAAACAAACAGGCACACACATGGCACTTGTTGTCGATGAATATGGTGGCACCGCTGGGATAGTCACCATTGTTGACATTATAGAGACTATCGTCGGCGATATGCCGGCTGTTCATGATGGAACTGAAGCTCGCGTCACTAGGCGAGACGATGGGTCACTGCTTGTCGATGGTTCGCTGAGTATTTATGATCTTTCCGAGCTTTTAAGTGAATCCGTCAACGAGGACGACCTCAAGGGTGACTACTCGACAGTCGCAGGTCTTGTTATTTTGCAGCTGGGTCATATCCCTAAAGAGGGCGAAAAAATCACTTGGCATAATTACGTCTTCGAAATTATTGACATGGACGGACACCGTGTTGATAAAGTTCTTATCTACGCCACGCAAAACTCGTGAAGTCCCCAAGATCAATTGAAAACAAACGATCGCATTTCAGGACACCGCGTCCGCACACTTTGCCGGACAGGATGCCAGTCGACCCTCCATATCTGACTCAGAAACGGTAAGCCACTGAGGCCGCGAGGAAATTCAACCACGCAAAACTGTATACTCTAGAATTTGATGCTCCGCCCTCCAGAAT
>JBEIGW010000140.1:0-7535 GCA_040381655.1 Deltaproteobacteria bacterium | reverse complement strand
TCACTGATAGTATCCGCCAAGCGGAAGCCTTTTTGGCTGCCTGGGGGTCTGACTGTGGGATCGCCAATGTGAATATTGGAACGTCTGGAGCTGAGATCGGTGGTGCTTTCGGCGGTGAGAAAGAGACAGGTGGTGGTCGCGAGTCTGGATCAGATTCGTGGAAAGCCTACATGCGTCGCCAAACCAACACGATTAATTACTCATCAAGCTTGCCGCTGGCTCAAGGTATCAAGTTTGATATTTGAATGGCCTTTGCCTTTGAGAGATAGAGACCAATATAGAGGCGTGTTTTGGGACACGCCGCTATATTGAGTAATAACCAAAATAGAAAATGAATAGCGAAATACTCAAGAGCGCTAGAGACGGCAGTCGTCTGAAAAATGCAGTACCTGTGCGAGCATGAGTTGCTTGAGCGCAGAGCATGAGGCCAGCGATACCAATGGAGCCAAGGCCAGTAAGGGTGTTGTCTAGAGCGCCAAAAAGCAGCATTGCCGCAAAGGACATTTTTAAAATTCCCGTGAGATCTCGCAACCAGTCGGGTAGTGCGAACTCCTTAAACTCCTTCAAAATGTTATCGTAGCGCACGACCCAAACAAAGTAGATCGATGTGGCGACTAAGATTTTCATTGCGAGTAAGAGAGTATTCACTGATCACTCCAAATTGGTGGTATAGTTAGCGCGTAATCAAACCTCTGGAAGATCATAGTCTTTATGTCTTTATCATGCAAGGTAGCGACCAAGCGTGTAGCGATCATTTAGATTTCCTAAACCAGTAATCGAGACCCCATGACTTTTCTAGATGTCCTCATTATCTTCGTGGCGATTAGCTTTCTCTATTACGGCCTAGCTTGTATCTATTCGAGACAGATGGTGGAGGAGTTTGTTCGCTACGGTGTGCCCCAATTTAGACGGTTTATTGGTTTGATGGAAACGTTGGGGGCACTTGGTTTGCTGTTCGGATATTTATTTCCAATCGTCCAGATTTTAGCAGCAGCAGGTCTGGCGTTACTCATGCTTTTCGGTTGCCTGCTGCGAATAAAAATCCGTGATTCTGTTATACAGATCCTACCTGCTTTCGTATTTATGCTTCTAAATTTATTTGTATTACAGCAACTCATTTACTGAGCCGTCAGCATTCCAGCTCTCTGGCTTAATGAAAAAAACTAGACAGAGCGCTGTCTCAGATTTTAGCGCGTAACAATGACGAAATCGATGCTAAAACGATAGAGATAACTCGGAGTGGACGTTTGCTGTGGAGAGGGGATCGACTTCCTTGGAGCCCAAGATTCAAATTGTCTGGTTTAAGCGAGATCTGCGCGTTAAAGATCATTCCGCTTTGAGCAGTGCATCGGAACGGGGGCCTGTCGTGGGTCTTTATATCTTTGAGCCAGAGCTCATTGCGTCTCCGGAGTTTGATCGATCTCATTTTGACTTCATCCGCGAAGCTCTCGTTGAGCTTCAGACAAGCTTAAGAAAAATTGGCTCAGACTTGCTTGTTTTCCACGGAGAGGCGGTTGCTTGTCTCGAAAAACTTTGGGATACGTTGCCATTTGAATCCCTCTGGAGCCACGAAGAGACCGGCAACGATTTGACATTTAAAAGGGATCTAAGGGTCAAAGACTGGTGTCAGCGGAAATCCATTCCTTGGAGGGAATCCAGACAGTTCGGTGTTGTCAGGCGCCTGAAATCAAGAGCCCAGTGGGCAGCCCGTTGGGAGGAGCACATGATGTTTGAAGTCCTGGCCGTTCCCAACATGACTGTGCCGTTGACATCAGAGATTAAGAAGCTTGTAGATCCTTGGAGTAAAATTCCTGGTAACGATCAGATCTCGAGTCAGGGATTCTCTAAGCCGGAAGCGCTGCTAGCTGGTGAGGCGCGCGCTCATGACGTATTAAATTCATTTTTAAATGCTCGTGGTCTGACCTACAGTTTTGGGATGTCCAGTCCAGTCACGGGATTTCGTGCTTGCAGTCGATTAAGCCCCTATCTTAGTTGGGGTAACATATCCATCCGTGAGGTCTATCAGTTGACGCGAGCGCGAGTTGCCGAACTTCGTGACCAGCAGGCATTTGGAATGCCGGTGGATCGCCAATGGTTTCGGTCACTGAGCGCTTTTGAGTCCCGTCTAAGGTGGCATTGTCATTTCATCCAAAAGCTTGAAACGGAGCCCGCCATAGAGTTTGAAAATGTCATGCGGGCATTCAACGGAATGCGAGAGAACCAATTCAACGATGGCTACTTTAATTCCTGGTGTCTCGGGCAAACAGGCTATCCGATGATTGACGCGTGTATGAGAGCTTTGCACAGAGGCGGTTGGATTAATTTTCGGATGCGCGCCATGCTGGTGTCTTTTGCAAGCTATCAGCTCTGGCTCCACTGGCGAAAGCCAGCGATGTTTCTTGCGCGTCATTTCCTCGATTACGAGCCAGGCATCCATTTCAGCCAAGTACAAATGCAATCTGGCACAACCGGTATTAATACAATACGGATTTATTCACCGATTAAACAGGTTTTAGATCAAGACCCAGATGGTCGCTTTATTCGGCACTATGTGCCAGAACTGGAAATGGTGCCCAATGAATTCCTTGCAGAGCCTCACAAGATGCCCTTAAAGCTACAAAAAGAACGTAATTGCATTATCGGAAACCATTACCCTGAGCCGATCGTTGAGCATACGGCTGCTTTTAAGTTGGCTCGTCAGCGTTACGGTGATTTTAAGAAATCCGTCGCATCCCTGGTCAAAAGTGAAAAGCCGCGAATTTTGAGACGACACACAAAGAAAGCTGAGTCGCTACAGAAATAATTGAGATGAGACGTTTGCATCCAGTCGTGCAATATAGATTACATACATTCTCAGAAAAATCTCAAAGTGTTCGCTTGCTTGGTACGACCCAATTGGCGAGCAGGAGCGCAAATGAGATGGATGCGGTTACGATAATCGCTTGAACGAGAAGAGCCATGGCCGATTGATAGTCGGCGCTGAGGGCGCCCGAAAAAGCCTTGTATAGACTGGTTCCCGGCACGAGAAACATGACCCCTGGTATTAAGAACGCCTGAGCAGGCTTTCCTGTGGCACGTGCGAACACGTGACTCGTGGCGCCAACAATAAACGCGCTGACAAATGTGGCAAAGCCCACGTGAGTGCTCGCACCTATTAGAGAGGCGCCGAGCCTTGCGATCATGGCCAGGACTGTTGCATGAAGAAAATATCTTGGTGGGATTCTAAATACGATGCCAAAACAAGCCCCGCCGACAGCTGCAATGACCAGATCAAATAGTGTTATTCCCGATAGCATGGTCTCACCAATTCCAACGCTGCAGATAATGGGCAAAGCCTAATACGGCTGCCACACCAAAAGTTAGCGTTATCGCGGTTACTACGGCCTCGAGAAGTCGAGCTGCGCCACTCACCAGATTTTTTTGTGCAACTTCATGAAGTGCGTTTACAAATACAAGTCCTGGTACAAGCGAGATCAAACCGCCGATAATGAGTCTTGGCATGTTGACGTTCGGCCAAGCGATAGCAAGAGCGGCTGCGCAACCAGCAACCATCATAGCGGTGAAGAAGTCGGCCAAATATTTCCGGTTTCCCTCAGCAAATAATCCAAGTGATATCTGACAAACAGTCCCCAGAATAAATGCCGCGATTAATTCAACCCCTCGCCCTCCTGAGGCTGCGACCAGCGCGAAGCTTGATCCTCCACCAGCCAAGACGGTCATAAACAGAGGATACGGCGGAGGTTGGCGATTGATGTCTTGTAGCTTCAGGACGGCTTCGTCTAACGCCATCTCACGTTTTTCGACTTGGTCGACTAAGTCGTTTAGTAGAGCAAGTTTATTAAGGTCGATGCTCCACTTATTTAAACGCACCAACTCGTTAATTTGCTGACCTCGTCCACGTACGCTCAGAAAAACTGCCGTTGGTAATGCTGCAGCATCAACGGAGAAACCCCAGGCTTCACCAAGGCGTGTCACCAAAAGTTCGACTCTATTTGATGAACATCCACATTCAATGGCGACTCGGCAGGTCGCCATGAGAAAATCCACAAGGGACCTCGGTGATACCTTTTCAATGACCGTATCACTCAGGTTAGCCATCGGGCAGCATCCAGAGCATGATAGGTTAAAATTCCTTGAGCACCGGCTCTTCGAAGGCAGAGCAGTGACTCTAATACGACCGCTCGCTCATCGAGCCAGTTGTTGGCTGCAGCAGCTTTGATCATGGAGTATTCGCCGCTGACGTTATAAGCGAAAATCGGCGCGTTGAACTCGTCGTGGGCTCTTCGAATGATGTCCAGATAGGGTAGGCCGGGCTTAACCATTACAATATCGGCGCCCTCTGAGAGATCGATGGCTATTTCACGCATGGCTTCGTCACTATTTGTAACGTCCATTTGGTAGGTTTTTTTGTCGGCTCCAGCGAGTGTTTTCTTTGAACCAACAGCATCACGAAAAGGTCCGTAGAAAGACGATGCAAACTTAGCGCTGTAAGCGAGTATCATCGTATCTTTATGTCCGGCCTTTTCCAGCGCAGACCGGATCCGACCTATGCGGCCATCCATCATATCTGAGGGGGCCACAATGTCCGCGCCCGCGTGGGCGTGACATAGGGCCTGCTTGGTCAGTGCTTCGATCGTCTCGTCGTTTAGGATATTGCCACTACGGTCAGTTAAACCATCTTGCCCATGGGAGGTGTACGGATCTAAGGCCACGTCAGTGATGATACCCATGTGAGGGTTCGTGTCTTTAATTGCTTCTATGGCGCGAGGTACAAGACCTTTTGTGTCCCATGCTGCTTTGGCGTCGTTGGATTTTTTCACGTCACTTACGACTGGGAAAACAGCAACAGCTGGTATTCCTAAATCAGAGGCTAACTTAACCTGGCTTTTCAAATGATCGAGGCTCAAGCGATGAATGCCAGGCATGCTTGGAATCGGTTCCTTGCGTTGTTTTCCGTCCAAAACGAAAACAGGCATGATGAGATTATCTGGTGTTAGCATCGTCTCACGGCAAAGCCGACGCGAGAACTCCTTCATCCTTGTTCTGCGCATTCTCGTGGATGGAAATGCTCCGAAAGTATTTGGGCCAAGGGCCATGAGCTAACTCCTTTGAGTGACGATAGGCCTTGTTTGTTGTATCGTGATCAGACAGATTAGTGAACATTAATTGCCCGAATACTTTTTATGCTCTGTTAGGTTGTTTGTGAAGCAAGGACCAAAACTTCTAGGAATAGACCCGGGAAGCCGGGTGGTTGGATTTGCTCTGATCGGAGCCACCAAGCAAAAGCCTCGGTCTCCACGTGACTGGGCTGTTCTGGATATTGGGGTCATTAGAACGACAGCCGGGCTTTCGATGCCGGCCAGGCTTGGGGAGATCCATACGGCCGTGTTTGACTTGCTCGAGGAAATGGATCCACAGTACGTGGCTATCGAGCGAGCATTTCATGGGGTTAATGCCGCTACAGCAATTAAGCTAGGCGAGGCTCGCGGAGCGATTTTGTCCGCCTTTGCCCGTCGTAATTTACCAATTCATGAAATTACACCGGCTGAAGTCAAGCGAGTCATCGCTGGCAATGGCGCGGCCTCCAAAGAACAGGTTTACCGGGCGTTGCAGGCAATTATGGGCTTTGATCGTGGTCGACTACCGCTGGATGCAAGTGATGCCTTGGCTATCGCTTGCGCCGCATCCTTAACTTTGCAGCCAGGGGTCAGTGCAGCGATCGTAAAATCAGAAAATCGTGCTAAGCCGGCTTGTGATCCTGTCTGTTAGCAGTCAGCGTGATAATCAGAACACCTAAAACCCACATGATCGCGCAGAGAACTTGGCCCATGCTGAAGGGGCCGAGGACCTCCCCTAGTTGAGAATCCGGTTCTCTGAAAAATTCAATGAAAAATCTGAACGTTCCGTAAAAAATGAGGAAAAATCCTGATGCCACACCCGTGCGGGGGCGCTTTCTGTAAAAAAGAAGCATGATGGCTAGTAAAACCCATCCCTCAAAAACAGATTCGTATAACTGTGAAGGATGCCTTGGGAAAGGGCCCGCGTCTGGAAATATCATCCCAAGGGGTGAATCAGTAACACGCCCCCATAGCTCTCCGTTGATGAAGTTTCCGATTCGTCCAAATCCTAGACCCACAGGCGCAATAGTGACCATGTGATCTGTTATGTTGAAAAAACTTTTGTTGAAGCGCTTACAGAAAATGAGAACGCCCGCGGCAATTCCTATCATCGCTCCGTGCGCTGAGAGTCCGCCTTTCCACGTGGCAAGTATCTCTCCTGGGTGTTGCAGGTAATGATCAGGATTGTAGACAAAAACGTACGTGAGTCGGGCGCCAAGAATCATTCCGATCAGCCCATAGAGCATGACGCTTTCGATTTCCTGGTTGTTTAATTTAAGAGTTCCCTTTCGAGATGCGTACTTGAAAAAGTAGTAACAAGCCATGAGACCGATGATGTACATCAGGCTGTACCAGCGTAATTGAAGCGGACCGAGTTCAAAAATGACGGGGTCAATTTTTGGATATTGCAGCACGGCGAGACCTTTATAGTGCTTAAAATTAGAGCATTGGTTGTATTATAGGATTTAGCAGTTGAGAATACAAGCTTGAATCTATTGCAGAAAACTATTGTTTTTTAATGAATCTCAAGTCACTATCAAGAGCATAGCATTCAAGACATCATTGTTATCCAAGTAAGAGGCTGACTATGAAAAAACAGACGATTCAGACCACAAACGCTCCCGCAGCCATCGGGCCTTACTCCCAAGCGGTTCGCGCGGGAGATTTGCTTTTTGTATCGGGTCAAATACCCCTTGATCCAAAGACCCGAGAGCTGGTCAGAGGCGGCATTTCGGAAGAAACGAAAAAAGTCCTCGACAATCTCAAGGCGATCATCGAGGCGGCCGGTGGAAGTCTTGGTGATGTGGTAAAAACCACAATTTTTTTGAAAGACATGGGCAGCTTTGCAGCGGTTAACGAGGTCTACGGAACTTACTTTCCACAGCCTTTTCCGGCCCGCGCTACGGTTGAAGTTGCTCGGTTGCCGCGTGATGTGAATGTTGAAATTGAAGCTATCGCTAAACTTTCCTAGTAACGTGACGATACTAGGGATCGGATCAGTGACTTGTTCAATGTCAAGTTTTTTCGAGTGGTGTCTAGTATTTTCTGACGGTGGATGTTAAAATTATTGTATATCTCAGTTGTCAGAATTTTTAATCAGGGGAAGACCGTGCAATTGCTGCGGAACTTCAAGTCGAACGACAAGACAAACCGATTGGTTAGATTTGCCAATTTGTGCCTGCTTGCTTTGATTTTGGTGCCGATCGCTGCGACTGATCGCCTACCTGCGAGTTTCTCGGGACGAGTTTCTCGCATGGTCGTTGAAATTGATGGTGTGAACTACGGAGCTTTTACGCCAGTCAAAAATTTAGATCAGTTGGTTGACGAGGTCTCTAAAACCGAAGGTGGCCGGATTGCTTTAAGTCGTGATTTTGTAACAGACCCCTCGCTTTACCTGTGGGCGAATTCTTTGATGAG
>JBEIGW010000139.1:0-7566 GCA_040381655.1 Deltaproteobacteria bacterium | reverse complement strand
ATTCGGACCGGGGGTTGAACATATGAGGGTCTTATTTGTGTCGATTTTAATGTCCATGTTCGCATCTTGCACGACTAACGGTGGTCTGCCTCCGTTAGAGAAAGTTCCAGCGCTTGATTTGAACAGATTCATGGGTGATTGGTATGTGCTGGCAAATATTCCAACATTCTTGGAAGTAGGAGCTCATAATGCTATCGAACACTACGATCTTAGCCCTGAGGGCCACATTGACATCCGATTTACATTCCGTAAAAACGCATTTGATGGCGAACATAGAAAATACACAATGACAGGCTACCCCGTACCTGGGACAAATAATGCTGAATGGAAGGTCAGCCCTTTTTGGCCACTCAAGTTTCCGTACTACACGGTTGAAATAGCCCCGGACTATAGTTGGGTGATCATAGCAACACCAAATCGAGGTTACCTTTGGATCATGGCAAGAGACTGGAAGATGGATGACGCAAAACTGCAGTCGCTCATTGACCGCATGGTCGTGCGAGGTTTTAAGGCTTCAGAGATTAAAAGAGTGCCGCAAAAATGGTGAAAGCTAGCTACGACTAGTGGCTTTTAAACCAACCTGCTTCTTCAGCCAGGTGCGGCCAGACGCGGGCGCACGCTGTGAACATGGCAACAATAACTGGGCCTAAAAGAACGCCCAGTAGGCCAAAAAACTCGAGACCGCCCAAGATAGCCACCAGACTAACAAGCGGGTGCATGTCGCTTCCGCCCTTAAGCACGAGGGGGCGAACCAGGTTATCAATAACGCCCGTGATTAAACCGGCAACTACAATAAATGTAAGCTTGACCCAAGCGCCGTGGGCTATGGCCCAGAAGGCAGCAACCGCAAACACGGGGAAGGACCCGAGGACTGGTATCCAAGCAAAAGCAAATGTAGTACCGGCCGCAAGCGCGGCCGACGGGATGCCGATAGCAAGAAACGCGATGATTACAATAAAAGATTGGGCTAGGGCAGCCGCGAGGCTAGCTACAACCGTAGAACGCGTGGCATCCCGAAACGCCGCGGTAACTTCATCTCGAACGTGATCAGTCACTGGAATAATTAAGCGAAGCCAGACCAAGAACCGCCTGCCATCGACAAGCCAAAAGTAGCAGCTTAGCACTCCCATAGTCAGTTGTAGCATTAACGCCGGTGTCTCGCTGGCGAGCTGAAGCACCAGCTTGCTTGACCTGTCCAGGAGTGTGCTAGCAAGTCCCGTTGCTTGGTCGTGAAAGCGAAGGCCTGTGATCCAAGGCGCATAGGTATCGATTGTTTGCTCAAAAGTCTGCCGCCAGTGCGTGAGCCAGTCTTTGAACGTAGATGTCGTTTCTTCGCTTGCCAGCATGCTTGTTAGGGTGCTGGCATCTCTGAGGGCAACCACAGCCAGCAGTAGTAACGGTATGATAAACAATAAAGCGAGCGAGACTGTTGCAACAGTCGCTGCCGCATATTTATTCATGTTGGCGTTCAGGTATCGAAACCACGGATTTAAAATCAGCGCCATCATGCCACCAACGATCACCGCCACCAGAAACGGACGTGCCATAATGATCAAAATTAGGCTTAAAAAAGCAGTAAACGCGAGAAAAATCCAAACGCCAAGTTTTTGAGAGAAATCCTGATTGGTCATCTGCGGCCCTTAATCAAAGACTTAAACCATAACCTAGTTAGTTAGCAAAAATATGTTATTTTAGCCTTTTTTTTGCAATATTTTTGGGATTATACCATAACGAGGTTTACAATGATCAGACTGCCCCTGTGTTTTTGTGTTCTTTTTGTACTTTTCGTGTCATGTGGCAAAAAAAAGAGCAATAAGTCACAGGAAGGTGGTTCGGGAGCGGTGAATGTTTCTGGGCAATTAGTGGTGCCACAGGGATCTTCAGCGCCGGTTCCAAATCAGCTTGTTATTTTGCCTGTTACGTCTGCAATGGGTAGCGGCGGCGGATCTCTTTCTCTTATGATTTCAAAACAAGCAGTTAATGGTGATGGGTCTTACAGTGTTGGGCTACAAAAGGCTAGCTCTGGTCAGATGCTGGCTATTAATTCTGGTCAAAGCTCTTTTGGAGTTGATTTGCTTTCTGGAGGGGATGTGCAATCAGACACGAGTTGGGTCGTTGGTGGTATCACGGGTGGGCAGTCCACAACGGTCGACGGTCGATACGCGGAGTCTGAATCAATGTCATTCGTTGGTCTTAGTGCCGGTAGCGATAATTTCATCAACTTCCCCGTCAGTGACGCCGCAACAACCGACATGAAGCTTGGAAGAACCACCGTTAGCGGCGGGGACGCAAAATCCGAGTTCGAGGTCAGTAGCAGTTATTACAATCTGCCAGATGGCGCGATCAAGGAGCTAGCGGGATTAAGTTCTCCTCTAAAGGGAGCAAAAAATACCTACGTTAACCAAGACGGGTATACGACAACGCCTTACTTTGCTTGGATCGGCTCAAAGGCTGCAGTGGCGAGCTCCATCTCACAGAATTCATTTTCAGCAGTCGATGATGTAATTCCAGGAACGGCAGGGTTTGGGATTTATTTCTCTTCTCAGACAAACAACGCGCCGCTATTGAAAGATGCGTGTGGCGCTGGATTTGGTACGATCGGTGGATACACCCTGCAGCCGCCGGAGCCGATCAAGGAAAATCCGAGGTCGGGTGACTCGACGCCCCCAGCGAGTATGCCCAGTATTACGACGTTAGACAGTAGTAACAACTCGGGTTCGGCTACAGCATCAGGTACACCTCACCGGTTCCAATGTGCTCAGGGTGGTTCTCCAAAGATTTACATATACGGTTACCGAGAAGGCGCAACGGCTGACAACGTCCACGTCAGTGGCTTTAATTGGGGTGGATCTGACGGATATCAATCGCCACTTCCCGCAGGTAAGTGGACTCTTAAGTATAATGGCACAACTGTGGGTCTTTATGACCTTGCGGCAGCGTGGCCAGTTCGGGATGGGGCATCAAGAGTGTATATGCCCTCGGTGAAGGTTACGGCAAGCAACAATGTCATAAGTAAAGTTGAAGTGCGGTTCTACTTATATAATAAGACATCGAAGGCCTATGATGTGGTTACAAACCTACAGGCATTCAGAAAAGTCGTAAGTAGTCTGTTTATCGATTTGAATATTTATAGTACCGGGGGGAATCGTGAGCTACATGTTCCCATTTCGCTTTCATCTGGCGACAGCTCAGGTGTATTTACCGTAGATAGTAGTCAGTTTAATGGACAAACGTGGACCGAGTCTGATCTGACTGGTGCCGGTGGGGTTCTATCTGTTGGCTATCAGATGTATGGCTACAGCATGCGAACTGAGTACCGACGATAGGAGTTGCGCTCATTCGAGCTCGATAAGAATTTCATTACGTCGCCAGAACCACGGCGTCCAAGGTGGGTTGTATCGTGCATAAAGAGGTTCGCTACTTTTAGCGGTCTGATTTTTTGAAGTCAGCCAGGCTCGTAGTGCTGTAGTCTTTTCTTTGACGGTAGTCTGGCTATTCATGCCGCTGAATTTTACGGCAGCAAATTTTCCCGGTGGGAGTTGGCGAATCACAACTCTACTATCATTAGGTTTTGGCAAACTATCCATCGTGTACTTGCTTGGCATGGTAAATGTTATGACCCATTCATTATCAGGCGCCCTTTCTTGAGACACAGGGGCCGTCATCGCGATTGATTCGCTCTTTTTCTCCTGGGACACCGGCGCTGTCATGGCGATTTCTGTCTGCTTGGTGTTATTCCCAAAAATATAATCAGCAAGAATGCGAAATCCGCGGTTGGGGGCGTCAGCAAATTCACCGCTAACTCTTGTCTCTGCGATGATTCTTGGTTCGTACTCGCGAACTTCAAATTCTGATTCAGATATTACGACTTTGAACTTCGGTTCTTCTATTTTGCTGGTCACACAACCCTCCGTAGCTATCATGAGGAGCAATAATAACGTCTGTTTGATGATCATGGGAGGTCCTTTAGTTCAGTCACACCATAGGCGATGTAATCATACGGTATTGCAGTAATGACAGAAAATGGTTTTTTGTTGTCGTTCGGGTTAAAATTGAGCTTATAAATATAATTGAAATTTTTTCTTATTATTAAAGGCTCAGGTTGACGCTTGCCGGAACAAAAATTTGGCTGAAATCCGCATGGCGCCATGGTCTGGCTCATCCGATTTCAGCGCTGAGTCTTATAATTCCATTGTTTGCGACCGTTGGATTACTGGCGCAATCTGCAATAAGCATCAGTTTGGGGCACCCGATTGAGACAATTAAGTTGGCAATTGTGGCTGGTTTTGGCGGTTTTTTTGCCACTACAATCGGAGCGATCCCAGCGCTAGTATTGAAGGGTGTTCCCCAAAAACTCGAAGATACGATGCTTGGTTTTGCTGCGGGCATGATGCTCGCCGCGTCGGCTTTTTCCCTGATTATTCCCGGGATCGAGGTTGGGCAGGTAATGACGGGTGCTCGCTCGACTGGCGTTGGTCTTGTGGCTTGTGGGGTAATTCTTGGCAGTTTTCTTATGCTTGGCCTGGAGCAGTTTACACCCCACGAGCATCAACATGCTGGTGGCTTTGGGGTTGGAGTGAAAGACTTAAGAAGAACCTGGCTTTTTGTTTTTGCAATTGCCTTACACAATCTTCCGGAGGGTATGGCTATGGGTGTCAGCTTCTCCAGGGCCGATTGGAGCGTGGGACTGCCAATAAGCACGGCTATTGCCATTCAAGATATTCCGGAAGGCCTAGCCGTGGCTTTAACCATGAGGGCTTCAAATGTACGGCCTATCTTGGCATTTTTTGTTGCGTCACTTACTGGGTTATTAGAACCATTGGGGGCGCTGGTTGGGGTGACGTTGGCTTCTGGTGCTCAGTTTGCTTATCCCATTGGGCTGGGGTTTGCAGCAGGTGCGATGATCTTTGTTGTATCCCACGAGGTCATACCAGAGACTCATCGAAACGGTCACCAAACACCGTCCACGATGGGGCTTATGCTTGGCTTCTTGATCATGATGATTCTCGATACGGCTATGGGATAAATAGCTGGAATAATATTTGCTTAACGTAAATATGGCGCTGCGGTGGGCCATTTAATGGGATTTGCTGCGTATAGGTTCATCTTTGCGCGCTTTTTGAGTGAATTGGCGAGTAATTGCGTGGCGGTAAAAGCGGTATCAAATCAGGTTACGTTAGCTCATCTTACCCAACTGATAAAAGATCTGGGGGACGAGCTTCACTGGCCTGCGTCCAAAGTCAGTGTGATATCGGCAGATACGAGATTAGACAAAGACTTGGGTCTCGACAGTCTGACGCGCGTCGAATTAGCGTCCAGGATTGAGCATATTTTTGGTGTGCTTGTAGGTGAGGGTCTTTTTTTTGACATTTTGACAGTTGGGGATTTAGTCTCAGCAATTCAAAAGGCTCCAATTGTTCAAATTGAGAGTCGCAAGAGGGTGAAAATTGCAAGTCGAGTCCGCCCAGTCGATACTAAGTCAGTCGTGATTCCCTACACTGCGCAGACATTAAATGATGTTCTAAATTACTATGTCAAAAATTATCCGAGTCGAGATCACGTCACGGTTTTAAAACCCAGAGGTGACGAAAAGAATATAACCTACGCCGATCTATTCGACGGTGCAAAGAGTGTTGCATCAGCTTTATATAAAATGAAAATTAATCCTGCCGATACAGTGGCTATTATGCTTCCAACGTGTGAAGAGTATTTTTATTGTTTTATAGGAGTAATTCTTGCAGGTGCGATTCCGATTGCATTATATCCGCCAACTAGAGCTTCGCAGATCATGGATCACTTGGAGCGGCATGTTGAAATTCTACGAAATGCAAAAACACACCTGCTAATTACTAATCGCGCTCTAATGGGTGGCGTTGGGCGTCTGTTGAAGATTGGAGGTGATTTTATGAATCTTGTAGATGTTGAACGATTAATTACAAGAGATTCAGACGATTACCGCCAGCTGCCTGCGAAGCCAGCCGATACCGCTTTTGTGCAATACACGTCCGGAAGCACTGGAAATCCAAAAGGTGTAGTTCTAACCCATGCGAACATTCTATCAAATATCAAGGCCATGGGATCGGTGCTGGACGTGAGCCCTAATGATATCTTTGTTAGCTGGTTACCGCTTTATCACGATATGGGGCTAATTGGCGCATGGCTGGGTAGTTTGTTCTTCGGTTGTAAATTTATTGTGATGTCACCTTTTAGCTTCTTGAGTAGTCCAATTTACTGGCTCACCACTATCGATAGGTATCAAGCCACATTAACGGCTGCGCCTAATTTTGCCTATGAACTTTGCTTGAAACATATAAGTATCGATGAAGCTAGGGGGATAAATCTGCGGTCAATAAAAGCCGCCTGCAATGGTGCGGAAGCAGTTGATCCAGGCACCGTAGATAGATTCTTGGATTTTTTTGCGGTAAGTGGATTTTCTCGCACAGCAATGAAACCCGTCTACGGCTTGGCGGAATCAACAGTCGGCCTCGCTTTTCCACGTCTAAGTGAGGCATTGAACATTGATAAAATTGACCGAGAAGGTTTGGAGTCATCGCGGATAGCAAAGCATTGGGACGGTTCTAATGGTATTCCATTGCGATTTGTCAGCTGTGGAAGACCTCTTCCTGGGCATGAAATACGAATCGTAGATGATTTGAATCATGAGGTTGCAGAGCGCGTCGAAGGAAGGATCCAGTTTCGAGGTCCGTCGTCAACGTCCGGCTATTTGAATAAAGACGCGGAGAGTAAAAAGCTATTTCATGGACGTTGGCTCGAGACCGGCGATTTGGGTTACGTAGCTTCCGGAGAGCTCTACATTACAGGTCGAATTAAAGATGTCATTAAACATGCAGGTCGTAATGTTCACCCAGAGGAGCTTGAAGCCGCGGTTGGTCTTGTTCCAGGTGTAAGGAGAGGGTGTGTCGCGGTATTTGGTTTTTTTGATGGGAATCTCGCTACGGAGCGTTTAGCAGTTGTTGCGGAAACCAGAGAGACCGACAGCTCAGTTCAAGATCGAATCAAATCAGAGATTAACGCGATTTTGGCGGATCGCTCCGGATCGCCCCCTGACGTGATAAAACTAGTTGAGCCTCACAGGGTTTTAAAGACAAGTAGTGGAAAAATAAGGCGATCGGCTTGTAAAAAGTTATTCGAGACCGGACAGCTTTCGGCGTCAAAGCATGACTGGCGTTGGGATGTTGCGGCGTTTACTTTTTCGGGGTTATTCAAAAAATTTAGGAGGATTGCACTAAGCTATACGGTCTTGTTGCAATCTTTACTAGCATGGGTGTTAATCGGCACTTTAATTCTATTTATTTGGCCATTTATGGTGTTTTTGCCACGACTTGAATCGCGCTGGTGGGTTGCTAGAAATGCAGCCCGGTTAGTTTTATTCGTCTCTCATGTGAACCTTGTGATTCGTGGCAGCATGGCTGGACGTCAAGCAATTTATGTTGCTAATCATGCAAGTTACAGTGACGTTTTGTATTTATTATTGGCCTTTGAAAGACCAGTGTCGTTCATTGCAAAGGCTGAGTTAAAACAAAACGCATTGTTCAGCTTCACACT
>JBEIGW010000138.1:0-7607 GCA_040381655.1 Deltaproteobacteria bacterium | reverse complement strand
TCCCGAGATGGCGTCAATTATAATCGGGCGTTTTAGATTAAGAGCATCGAGAGTGCCGGAACTCCAGTCGGTGATGATGACGCCAAGCGATTCCGCTGCACGCAACTGCTCGATGAATAATTCGGATGGATTTTTGCCAACATCTTTCACGATGACTACATGCACCCTGCAGTCTCTATCGTGCAACACGCGAGCAGCCACAAGGCCATCCCCCCCATTATTGCCCTGGCCACAAAGTACTACCACGGGGTGCTCAGTTGCCCCTCGCTCCACAGCAAGCTTTGCTATCGCTCGTCCTGCAGTCTCCATCAGCGCCGCGGAGGCGACGTGGAACCTTTCGGTTGTGAGCTTATCGATCAGCTTGGCCAGTTCTCTGTCCCATATGGGACGAGTCCAATTGGATAGCGCCGGTTCATGAAAAAAATTTGGAAGAACCACTGACTTCATGTTTCCAAAATCTTGCCGCCAGACTTTTCAATGATATGCGCCAATTTCGATTTTACATCGTCTTTGAAAGCGCGATGAGCAAATGCAATCTTCTCTTCAGACAGTGTGAATACAGCAAATTCACCATTATCGCTGCGGTCAAACTGGAGGGTTGAGGTGCCAAGTTTGGAAATCTTCACCAACAGTCCGCCTTTGTCTTCTCCAATACTGACAAGGTCTGAAATGGCTCTTCCGTCCATGGTCTTTTTTAGGGCCGAAATAATAAGTTCATTAGACTGCTTTGTAAATTGTACCTTCATCCTGTAAAACCTCTCTCTCCTTGCTTATATAAAAATGATTGAATCTCAGTTGTAATCTGATTTAGTAAAAAAGAATCAAGCTTGTGATGTTTCGATCAGCGTTACGAATGCGTTTTTTATCACTTGGTCAGTGGATAGCTCAATGGGCCCTCGTAGCCAGTTAGTGGAGCCGAATTGGTCTACGCGAGGTTTAAGACGAGCGATCGGTAGCTCCTTGGTTTGAAAATCTTTGGTCAAAATCATGCTGATATCCAGAAAGCCGTCGTTTTGCACAAACCGCATCTGCACCGTGGCATACATGAGTGTGACGAGCGTCTTGCAAGGGCTAGATGGCTGCAATAATTTCACTTTATTTGGTGCGTGATGATTAAAAATCTCAAGCATTTCCAGTAGGTCATCTCGCAGTGATTCAAAAGCGTTTTGGAGATTGGGTGGGCTGTGTTCCGTCTCCCATCGACCGTTCCGGAAGCGTGACTTTGCTAAATGTTTAAGCCAGAGTTCATTTGATTGCATGGTTTGTCTCCTAGAACGTGAAATTTAGAGACCCGGTTAATTCAGTTGCGGACTCATCACTTGGGGTGATGGCCTCGAAGCGTTCTTTTCGAGCTTTGTTGTGGATCGTCCAATAGTTTTTACTGAATCGGTAAGATGCATTAAACGCTAGCCAACTCAGAGGCGCAGCGCCAAATTTAACACTTCCAGTCAGGGTGTTTGCATCGGCTGTCGACACTAGATTACCTGTTTCCGGATCCTTTGCCGTATAAAGTTCCTTTTTTTCAGCTGAGCCGGTCGCCGTCAACGACATGCCTAGCGGGAAGTCCTGACGCACGGACAGAAAACCGTTAACGCTAGCTTCGGGTCCTGGGACCCCTGCTTGAGGCAGCAGATTCTCCAAAAGTCCGTAACGACCCCCAACTGTAATGGTTGACGAAGAGGGCAGTTTGGCACTTATTGAACCATCGATGGAACTGCTTGCGAGAAATGGCTCAGTTTCGCTATCCACGATTAGGTCGTAACTGCCACCTAATGTGCCGATCCAAGTTGTCGGTCCCCCTTTGAGCCAAGCAAGTTGTGCGTAGAGACCTCGGGCACCATAGCGCTGGCCGCGGGCAAAATTTGGGTACGTAAAAGAGAGGTGACCATCAAGGCCAATCCACAGCCCCGACGGCATAGGGTATTCAATCCAGATATTCCCGGCAATATCCCCCTTACGAGTTGTGGCAAGTGGTGATTTT
This sequence comes from Deltaproteobacteria bacterium, assembly GCA_040381655.1. Taxonomy (GTDB): domain Bacteria; phylum Bdellovibrionota_B; class Oligoflexia; order Oligoflexales; family RGVZ01; genus CAMDKS01. The sequence goes on along the minus strand of JBEIGW010000138.1, from coordinate 5,626 downwards.
TGTACGAGAGTCTCTATGATATCTGAGGTTTGATTGTACTTCAAAAGTGACTTGGAGCCCTCCGAGGCGACGTTTGTTGCTTTTAGGTCAAGTTGGGCGCCTAATGCAGCTTGCCGATCATCCATCTTAAAGCTTAATGGAATCGTAGGGCCGTAGCTGAAAGCGAAGGCCGTTTCATCGCTTTTGTAATTTGTTTCCGATTGAGAATGAAACGACGCGAGCTCTGACGTCCGTTTGTGAGTGATCTTGCCAAGCTTTGTGACTCCAAAGAAGCCCGCGTGCGAGTAGGGTGGAGGTGGTGATGCGGAATCGGCCGGTGCGGCTGCTGCGGTAGTCTGCGTGGTGTTTTTATTCTGAGTGGAATCAGATGTGATCCGTTTTTTTTCTTCGGCTGTGGTGCGTTCCAGTTCAGCCCGCTCTTGCAGCATCCTGAGAGAGGTGACGTGCTTCTGATAAAGCGACTTATTACGTGCAAGTTTATCGGGAAGAACGACAGCTTTATCTAGAAGTTCTTCCGCCTCACCATATCGTTTTAAACGAATGGCTGACATAGCTGCGTAGTAGCTGGCTAGGTCATAGAGAGCATGATCAACGGGGACTCGTTTGAATGAATATAAGGCTCCTTCAAATTGATTTTGGACGTAAAATGCGTAACCGTATTCGTAGGCGGTCTCTGGATCAAGATACTGAGGATTGATGCGAGCAAATAAATTATAGCTCTCAGGAATTCTCTCAAGTCGGTAGAGAGTTTTTGCATACTGAACAATTGTTGGTTCATGGGCCGGATATTGCCGATGAATCGCATCGAAAGCTACGAGGGCATCGTTAAACTTGCCAGCCTCAAATAGACGCATGGCGACAGCAAACTTTTGAACAACCCCTTTAGGCAGTGGCTTTGACGGTTGTCTCTTGCGATTTGCAGTGGGGCTCGAGGTGGCTTTTTTTGTCACCCCTGCTTTAACCGGAGACGAAGCACCGGAGGTCCTTTTACCAGATTTCGTCGGGGATGTGTTTTTACTGCCAGTCTGGGCAAAAGCTGGTTGAGTGCAGCCGACTAAAAATAGAGTCACTATTAGGCGTGCGATCCGTGCACGAAACATAATTGAGCGTCCTTGCAAGTTATGACTTTGCCTAAGTGTAGCTCGATTTATTTCGTTAAACAATTAATTTCGCAGATGATTTACCGGACCTCAACTGAGGCGCTTAGGATTTCTAAGTCATAGATGTCTTAACGAGTCACTAACGGTTCGAGTCTAAATCGGATTTTTTGCTTCAGCAGTTGCCGAACGCTGTCGGTTGGCGATTGTTCATGGCGCTTGAACTCGTCAACCACGGCCGTCTCCAGAGCATCAGCGATGGACTCTAAATCCGAGCGCATCCTTGATGGATCAGATGCGCCTGTCGAAGGGTCTGATAAAGCCTTGCCAGCGCCTATTTTAGCGTCAACGCCTTGTAACCAAGATGTGGAAATCCTGAGCAGTGATCCGGTTAAATCACCGTCAAATGATGGCGTGTATGCGGTTAGTTCCAATGCGAGGTGAGCTAGTATAGCGCCCACGCCGTGAACCGAGTGCGGTGATACGCCTTGGCAATCGATCGTTTCTCCAACGTTATTGATGGGGTCGTCAGCTTGTGTTGCTAAGCTTGGGTCGATAGCTCGCTTAAAAATCTGGTTCGTTAATATTTTTTCGATACCGGTATAAAATTCATCGCTATCCGGCGCTCGATCACGGCCAATACATGGAATTGCGGAGAGGTTGGAGCTTCCGCCAAGCGTGGCAAAGGCGACCAAATCCGCAAAAGCTTCGCTGGCCGAAATTCTTAAGAGGCTTCTTGGTTCATTGAAACGGCTAATACTTAGAGTGTCTTCTAAGTGATGGGCGTATTCATGAGTGACGATAAACTTCGACTCCCAAAGATGAACAGAGCTATCTACCTGAGAGCCTATAGGTTTTCTTCGTGGAAGTATGGCTATGTAGGGAGGTGTTGACTCAGAGCCTGAGAAGTAACTTAGGTTATCCGTCATAAAATGTTGATAAACCGTGTGCAGAGGGTCGGTGCCATGACTGTTCCACCTCGACTCGAATTTTGGAGCCACCAAAACGGTGACCGGCATAAGTTTTTTTTGTCCCTGAAGAAAAACCTGTAATTTTGATCCAGCAGACTCGATGGCCGAAATTGCCGCAAGCGCTAGTTGCTCAGCGCTACGTCTTTTGTGGGTCGGGGATGTTTTGCAGATCCTGAGCGGTTGCCCTTGATTGACCAGTTTCCACCCAAGATGGGAGCCATTGGCTGACAAGCAACTTGGTGGGGGCGCCAAACCGCTATCACATGTTCTCAGAAAGCTTGAGTCGAATTGAGTGCTGCCGATATAGTTAGCCTTCAGCGGGTTTTGGTTGACGGCCGAGGTCTCAAGGCTAGCGTCAACCTCGCGTAAACCATCAAGCTCCCAGCTGAATAGGCGGGTTCCAGAGATCGTTGTGCTGTTCTCAGGTGTCGATTGACAGCGTTCATCGTCCAGAGGGTAGTTTTCAACTTTATCGTCCCAATCGAGGGAAAAGGGGGGGGTGTAGGGCTGCGCTTCAGGCCTGTGCCTAGTTTTAGGTCCGCAACCCCCAAGGCAAGTTACGGCAATCATAAGCAATAGAAAGGTTTGGTTTGCTGAAAAAATAGGCATTGACGGATACTAAGGTCTTGTCTTAATAATGTCCACCTATTTTTATGACCTGACCAAGGAGTTCCCATGGCACGCGTATCGATCGAAGATTGTTTGGAATACATGGAGAATCGCTTTGCGTTGGTTGCGGTTGCAGCTGATCGTGCGCGTCAACTTATGGCTGGGCATGTGCCAACTGTTCGCACGAAAAATAAAGAGGGCGTGACGGCTCTTCGTGAAATCGCTGACGGGCATATTCAAAGCGATCGCCCCGTACAAAACTCTGTAGGCGAAGAATAAAATCTAAATTTTAAATTATTCAGCCGCAAGTGCGCCTGGGCCAAGAATCATCAGACTTAGGCAGCGTTCAGCGACCATATCTTTGGATATGATGGATTCATCGAACCAAAACTGTTTGCGAAGTTCATCATAAATTTCCGTGGCGACATGGGTCGATACGAATTCAAGCATCACATCCCGCATCTCCACATAGTCCCAAACAAGTTCAGGCCGTGATGAGCGTTTGTGATGCTCATATTCGGCAATTCGGAGGAGATCTCCGCTCGAGTCGACCTGGACGCGGGCTCTAATAAACTGCTCCAGACGGCTCCTGTAGCGCCGCATGTACTGCCGCTGTTTTGACTGCCTAAAATTGTCGAGATGTATAACGCTCATAACCTTCAGTACCGCATTCGGCACGCCTCCCAAACCATGACACCCCCAAAGGCTTATCCCCCAGGCTCTTCACAGCCTCTTCGGTATTAGGCCTAAATTCTTTACTTTTTTTAGTTTTGACTGCCGGAATCCGGCTAAAGGGTGGGCAAGAAGTACCCAGCAAAGTAGGAAAAAAATGTGTAATTACATAAGGTTGCAATAATTTTCTGCCTATCGTAGGATTAAGCTAAGACCTCCATGGTTTTGGCGGTAAAGGGGTGACAATGGCCTTCAGAATTGGAGACACAGTATTTACGTCCTCGGCCTCACCAGCCACTGTCATCGGTAAGGATAACGGTACCGATGCGGCGCGGCTTGATCGTGATTTCGAGGTCTTTAAGCAGAATACCCGTCACGGTTTGCACAACGACATGGCGCCCGAGCATCGTCAGCGATTCAATGAGATCATGGACGAAGTTCGAGCTAACACAGATGATATTTCGCGGGTCGAGGCGTTGGTGAGTAAAATTGACGAATTAAAATCTGATCCACAGAACGTGAGACTCGTGGGCTATCTTGATGGGGAGCTCAGACACATCATGCATTCGAAGGGTGTCAAACCTCGCTATTTCACCGTGGACGAGTCTAAGGTCCGCTAGTTTTTATTTGGAGGGCTCAGCATGAGAGCGTTAAAAGCCGTTCAAGTTGGAGATATGGTATCGAGATCCGGCAGCAGTTCGGGGTCGGGTGTTGTCGTTCAAAAAAATCCCGATGGTAGCGTCGTAGTAGATACGGAGCCCCTAAGCCTGTCTCAATACCATCGGTATACCAACACCAGTGGCTTGTCGGAGGCTGAAAAGAACCAATTCAATGAAATTTTGGATCAAATCTACCAAAAGACAAACGACGTCGAGCGTCTTAACGACATTCAAACCGAGATTGATAAATTACGATGTACTCCTGGTCATCAAAACATCGTGAAGTACCTTCGAAATCAGCAAGCGTTCCTGATTCGTGATAACAAGGGCGCTTCGAGAGCTTATTTTACAGATGCATCTATCGCGAAAGATTGATGTCACATAGTTTCTGGCGTATTCCCTATGCCGCGTCAGGGTCAGCTGTTTGACCGGATTCATGTGAGTCCTCAAGGCGGGCAGACCATTCTATGGCCTTCTGGTAGTCTGGTTTTTTCAAAAGAGCTAAGCGAAGAAATTGAGATGCGATATTGGGTTTCCCCCATTTGGCATAACAGAGGGCTATGTTGTAAAAGATTTGATGACCTCGCGACTGATCAGGTAAGACGTACTGTGCGTCAGTGTATAACTGCAGCGCCTCCTCATATTTTCCTTGTCTCGATAATACAACGCCTGACGTATTAAGCTTCACGGCGAGTTCGTGCGCCTTAGATGATTTAGATAATAGGGTTTTTGCTGCGTCAAGATCATGTTGCAGGAACTTAATTTCCGCCATGCCGTTCAGCGCGGATGAGCAAAATGGATCGCGATCCATAGCGCTTTTGAAAAACTGTTCTGCTTTATTAAGGTCATTCATCGCGATGAGAGTGTGTCCCATAGCGCTGATTCGGCTCACACAGTCGCGGTTTCGAAGCTGCATTTTTTGAAGGAGTGCATAGGCCTCTTGGTGTTCCGAAGAGGATTGCTTCGCCGAAATGAGGGTGTTCCAAGCGCGGAAGAAATTGGGATTTTGATCAATGGCATTTAAGGCGAGTCGTGCAGCCTTGTGCGGATCATTTGCTTTTAATGCAAGTGCGGCCTCGGCCTCAAGGCGTCGTGCGGTTTTTTGATGGTTTTCCTCGCTCAGTTTAGCGATGCATTTTTCGATGTCAGAATAATCAAGTTTTGAGGGGGTGTGAGGCAAACGATCGATCCGAACGCGTAGCTGACGCCATTTGGAGTCATCATCTACCATTTGGTCTTGAACTCCGATAATGTGTTTACTGAGTTCTTTAGATGCTGAAATTACATCGACATCTCTGTTTCTCACTCTAATAACTTTTATCAGACCGAGTTCACTAAAGTAGACGACATCTTGATGCACGGGATTTGTTGTAATCACGATGATTTTACTAGTTGGATCGCTTGAACGTTCAACCTCAAGAATTTCCTCGATCAGCGCGCCCGCGGGGCGTTTCGAGTTCTCCCAATGAACAATAATAAAAGGTGTGCTCTCAAATTGCTGCCAATTTGATCTCAGAGGAACATCTGATGGGATTTTAAGAAAATTGACATTTGTTCTTGAAAGCGCCGACTTCACTAAGTCCCATATCCATGTGTCGTCGTCCACAAATACAAGACC
>JBEIGW010000137.1:0-7625 GCA_040381655.1 Deltaproteobacteria bacterium | reverse complement strand
CTGATGAGAGTCTAAACAACGGAAATCATTGTTCTCTTGGGAGCCGGGTAGCCAGTGGAGGTCCCGTGAGCGAATCTGCCAACAGATTCACAGGCAAGTGGATCGGACAACGCTATTGCATTGAGCAGGAGCTCGGGCGTGGCGGCATGGGAGCAGTGTATCGCGCATTCCATGTGGACGATCCGTCAAACGATGTTGCGATTAAACTCATCCAAGGCTCAAAAAAAATGTCCTCGGCTGACCTCATGCGCTTCCAAAAAGAGGCGGCACTCATGAGCCAGCTCTATCACTCGAATATCATCGCATTCCACGAGCTAGGTATATTCCAAGGCGAAGAGTCGAAGGATTTCACAGACGGATACTACATCGTCATGGATTATGCCCGCGGAAAGAATCTGAAGGACAGTTTGCGTGATGATGGGCGAAAGGATTTAGCGTTTTTATTTCAGGTGGGCCTACAAGTTGCGGATGCTTTGGACTACACGCACGGAAAGAATATCATCCATCGAGATATCAAACCGCATAATATTATTATTAGCGAAGCTCCGGGTGATAATCGGGGCGTGCACGTTCGGGTGCTGGATTTTGGTGTGGCGCGACTTGGAACAGTCATCGGACGGGATGATGGAGCGTCTGAGGATAAAGCGGGTACTCCGTTATATATGGCCCCGGAGCAGTCAGCCAGCGGATTTGGGGTCCCTGATCACCGCGTTGATCTTTACTCTCTCGGTTGTGTTCTTTACGAAATCCTTGCTGGACACGCGCCATTCAGTGGCGAGAATCGGCTAGCTCTTGAACGAGCCCATCAAACAGCAGAGCCTGAACCGATTCAAACCATCCGCCCGGACATCCCGCTCGTTGTCGCGCAAATTATCCATAAATTGCTCGCGAAGCGACCAGACGACCGCTACCAGACAGCATTTTCCTTATCTGCAGATCTAATGCGAGCGAAATCTATCTGGGAGCGAAAACCGTCCTCGGTGCCGCTTTTTCCGCTTGCGCTGAAAGACAAGTTTTTTGCAGTGTCAGCACAACTTCCCATTCAGGGGCGCGAAAAAGAGCTGGCATCCTTAATGGCAGAATATAAGCAAGTGGCTGAAGTAAAAGCTAGGGGTCGAATAACTGTTATTTCTGGCGCGTCGGGTATGGGTAAGACTCGCGTGCTCAATGAATTTCAGGGGATTTTAGCCACGCAGAGAATAAAATTTTTGAGTGGTGTATTTACGCAGCACGAGAATGCTTTGCCATTTAACGCACTTGCTAATGCATTTAACGAGTTACTAGTTCGAATGGTTAAGACATCACCGGTAGATGCAGATCTCTTGTCAAGGCGTCTTAAGCAGGTCATTGGTCCGGACTCTCACCTGGTTGCCAGTGTTGTACCAGGTCTAAAGCCATATATACTTGATATCAGCGAGCCGGACGATGGTGTTGATATTGAGGGTGAAAAATACGCGCGATTTGCTAAGGCATTTAGTGATTTCACAAGGTGCTTGGTGCCCGAAAATCAACCCCTCGTGTTGATTCTTGACGATGTGCACTGGGCTGACGAAAAAAGTATTGCTTTAATAGACCAATTTTTTTCCAATTCAAATTCGTTGAGATTCCATTTGGTCATTGGTTGCCGAAGCGATCTTGCGCCAGAAGATTCAGCGTTTGGCCGATTTCTTGCCAAATTCCGTGGCTTAAAGCTACGGTATGCAGAAATTAATCTGGGTCCATTGAACTATGAAGCCTGCCAAGCTGTGGTGGGGTCGATGCTCCGCCAGACCAAAAATCTAAATGCTGACTTGGTGAATCATCTCTTAGTGAGAAGTGGCGGTGTTCCGGTTCGTTTGGTTGAGCTGACCCGACGAATGGTTGGTCTTGACTTAATCCGCATGGATCAAAGTGAAATGGGCTGGAAGTGGGATATTAATGAGGTTCAAAGTGCAAAAGTCAGGCTGACTGCAGTTGACCTTGTTTTAGGGCGCCTCGGAGAATACAAGGGTCCTGATCTTTCCATTCTTCGAACTGCCGCGACTTGTGGTCTATCGTTTCAGTACGAAACATTGCTACTGGCCGGCAAGAACTCAACATCAAACGTTGTTCGTCTTATAGAGCGCGCTATGGATGATGGAATGATCGTGCGTAGCGCCGAGATTCCGGATCTAAAGCATCTGGGCAAATCATATATGTTTATCCACAAAAAAGTCCGCGATGCGATTTACAATGACATTAATGACCTCGAGAAAAAATCGTTGCATGGGCTTATTGCGTCGCAATTGCTGAACACAATTGAGCGGCCAAAAGATCAAATGCTATTTTCAGTTGCCCAGCATTTGAATAGAAGTAGGGATGTCGAATCTGGAGACGTCGAGTGCGAGAAGCTGGCTCTGAAGTATAATCTGGCAGCGGGTGACGCCATGAAAGTCAAGCAGGGTTGGACTGCGGCAAGCAATTACTTCAGGATAGCCCTTGATATTGTCGAGCAGTCTAAAGACACCTTGTCAGACCCAAATCTTCGGAGGCGTTTAATAGAGCGCCTTGCTGATGTAAGTGCGGGCCAAACCAATTTCAAAGTAGCGCTAGCCAAATATTCGGAGCTTCTCAACCAGCCGATGTCCAAAGCAGAGTTCGTGGTTGCGGCTGCCAAGGCAGCTCAACTCCATATCGTATGTGGAAATATTTCGGACGCAACAGCAATAATATTGAAAGGTTTAGAGGCGGCTGGGATGCAGTTATCGCCGGTGACGTTTTTGAACAAATTAAAATATTTCTGTGTGCTTTTGTATGATCTACTTACGAGCCGAGTTCAAAAAAATGCGATGACTGCAGGTGTTGAGAAGGTTTGGGCAACATGGCAGCGGCATGGGGTAAAAACCGAGCAGATGTTTGCCTACTCAAAGCTGCTGTATTTATGGTCAATTATCGGTTCCAGACATGGTTTGTGGGCTGGACGTCTTTCTCACTTAGATGCACGTCATCAATTGAGTCGTGGGAGCGCTTCGATTTCCATCGCGATTAAAATTGCCGCAGACCGGGGTGCGCAGCTTGCCAAGGTTGGTTCCATTGCGGGAGCTTACAGGCTATTTGACACGGCCGAACGTATCGCTCAGGAGGCAAATTATACGCGCGCGGCTGGCTATGTTTCCTTAATGCGAGCGTCATCAATTGATTACATTAAGGGCAGGTTTGATGATGTGGTTTTGCATGTGCGAGAAGCATCGCAAAAAATGGATGCTGACCAAGACCGCCTTTCGTATGCGACCTTGATGACGTTCAAACAGTATTTAGATCTGTGCTCTGGCAAGCTAGGAGGCCAGTTTGAGTTGTACACAGAGGTTAGGCGAACTGTGCCAATCAGAAACTGGTTGAGCGCTGTGTCAATGGCTATATTAATGTTTGGAATGCTGCTTGAAGGAAAGCGTCAAAACCTTGTGAAGGTTGGTGAGGAGTTTTCAAAGCGGCGAAAGAAGAGCGGGTCCAGAGTTGATTTTTTCAGTTTGATGATCAGTGTTATGCTTTATTTTGCTCGTGGAGAGGATGATCAAACTAGGGCACATTTTGCCCGACTTATTAAGCAGTGGGTTGTGGAGTTTTCTGGTGATGACACTCCTGCTTGGCAGAGCGACTTTGTCAGGCTATTCCTTGTTCTGTTTCCAGCGCTATTTGAGGTGGAGTTTGGGCGGCAGCTTGCTAGGAATGACGAGATGTACAGGTGGCTTGACATGCTCAAGAAGAGCGGCCGCAAAGATGCGCTCTTGACAGGGGAGCGAGCAGTCTTGACGTTGACTCGGGCCCGGGTTCTCGAGATGGTTCGGGCAAAAGGGGTGAAAATTGTATACGACCATGCGCTTCGGTCTGCAAAAACAGAGACTAACAAGTTAGTTGAGATACTCATCTACACATGGTTTGGATCCTATTTAGTACGATCTGGTACAGGTCGCAGAAGTGACTATCTAAATATTGCGCACAAAATGGCAACGGAAAAAGGATTGACAGGGCTTTCGGAGTATATTGAGAAAGTTATGGCGAAGGCGAACGTTCGTCTCGAAGCGAGTAAACCGGTTGTAACGGATATGGCTTCTAGTATCGCGGTGATTGAAAATCCATGGCCGGCGATTGTTATGGACCACATGGACTACATGATTTCAGCCCTCAACTCAGAGTCTGACATCACAAGCTGTGTGGACGATTCAATAAAGATGCTTAAAGCGATATTCCCAGACGCTCCAGTGGTTGTTTTTGTTCAGAATACGTCCAAAAAAGATATTGTGCTATTCACTGATCAATCACAGATCCAGACTCAAGGGCTGCTGCGATCCGCGGCGCCGTATATGACTATAAGGTCAACTCTTATTTTGCACATGAATGTGAGCAACGTAGACACGTATGTACGTGACGATGGCGGCCAGGCTGGCCTAAGCCGTGCGGATTTGACCGACGAGGGTGCAAAATCGGTGGATCTAGGCGCGACACAAGTTTTTGCAGATCCAATGCCGGTTAACTCAACTCGATTGGATGGGCAGACCATCCATTCAACCGCCAAAGGCGCGTCGTCCCAGACGGCGGAGTCACAGAGCGGCGTTATGGAAGGCATGCAATGTCTTGTTCCGATCAGGGCCGGGGGTGAGACGGTCGGCCTCATAGTGTTGAGTGCCATTGATGCTCAGGGATTCTCGACATTTCAACGCGCTAAACGCGATCTCGATCGGTTTGGCGCGCAACTAGGGGTCCTTTTGGCTCATAAGCCTGGCGTTGTTTTTGATGGGTTAAAGGCATCAAATCGATCAATGCCAGAAAACTTTTCAGTGATGGGCGGCACCTTTTTTGATCCTGTCGAGTGGCTTGGAATAAATCTTCATGGAAAATTAAGAAAAGAGCGCGAGGCAAGCTGGTATCTTGGTCTAAATTGGACGCAATCACAGTATTTAGTACTTTATTGCTGCATCAAGGGTGATGTGTTCGATCGAGATCGTTTAGCTATGCTTCTCGTTATTCAGGCATTGGTTTTCCGGGAGTTGATTGGGATGATGGGGCAGGCTCGAAGCGACATCATAGATATAAGAAATCAGGTTCAGTCGTTCTTAGCCGGTCAGGGGTTGGCGGTTAGAATGGATGACATTATGCTGTCGTTTAGCCTATTTGAGAAAGATGGAGAGGTTGTCTCTTCAGGTCATTATGGCCCATCTAGACCTGTGGTCATGGGCGCTGAAAACCGCGTTACGGCTTTCAACCAAGCGCCGCTTCGTTTGCGGGATGGCCGAGATCTGAGGTACTGGGAGATCTTTGCTCCGATCGTAAATGATAATGTTTTTATCGTTTCTTATGATACAAGTCGGATAGACGCAGGTAGTAAAGATGTCGCTGCAGTACTCACGCGAACAGCGCAGACAATCGAGCATAGTAGGTCGACAACAAAGCTGATGGAGTCAGCTGCGAAGCAGAAAATTCTACCACGTTATTATCTTACTGTTGTGAGGTCGTAACGCTATGAGTATCGAATGGGCGAGACGTTTGACGTCTAATCGAAAATTCATCTTGGTAACGGGTAAGGGTGGAATTGGTAAAACATTACTTGCTAGTTCTCTAGCGTTATGGGCGGCCCGCAACGGTTTACGCGTGCTTCTAGTTGAGCAATCTGCAGTCGGTCAAATTGGCCCCTTGTTGGGTCGTGATGGAGTCGCCCACGAGGAGAATTGGGATGGTAATTTGGGACTGGCTAATTTCACTGCAGGGGGTAATTTTAAAGACTTCATAACCAAGCACCTTATGAAATCAAACCTGCTGGAGGTGCTTGTTGCTAATAAAATGGTACATAGTTTTTTCACGGCCATACCTGGGTTCGCAGAATTAATGCTTTTGGGTCGAATCTACTATGCAGTAAATTTAGCAAAAAACCCGCCAGATCTAGTTATCATGGATTCTTACGCGTCGGGACATTTTCTTAGTCTAATGACAACACCTGACGCAGTCATCAAGTCGGGGTTGGCGGGTCCCATTATTCAACAAACACAAAAAGTAAAAGACTGGCTCGCGGATCCCGGTCAATGCGCGACGATATACGTCGCTACACCCGAAGATCTTGTTGTAAGTGAGGCTTTAGAATTTCTCCCGGTTTTGGAATCTCGATCTCCTGTTAGTGTTGAGGCTATTGTTGTGAATCGGTGTGTTAGACATTCGAGTCTTGAAAACGAACGCTCTGAAAATGCAGCAAATAATTTCCTTCGGGAGCGAATCAAGCGACAAGAAAAAGCTCTGGAGACCTTAAGAATTGGTCTCAGATCAAGGGATTCAGTGAAAAATATTGCTTTGGTTTGTCTATCGGAATTGGGTGCTATCGAGGAGCCTCTAAAATACGATACGGTTGTGTCTTTGTTAGCTGAAGGAGTTGATCAGGTATGAACGATCCCACTACCAATAACCATCAGTCAATCGGTTCAGACAGTCTTATTCATGGTACTATCGTTGAGACGATGCTCAGGTCCCAGCGGGTGATTGTCGTTATTGGTGCGGGCGGTGTCGGAAAAACTACGTCATCTGTGGCTCTCGCCATCCACGCGGCTCGCCTGGGTCGGAAGGTCGCATTGCTAAGCATTGATCCGGCAAAGCGTCTAGCAGCTGCGTTGGGTATTGAGCTTGGTCATGAATTGCGTCCTGTGGTTTTTCCGGAATCCGCAAAAATTACCGGCAGTTTATCTGCAGCTATGCTCGACCAAAAAGCCGTTTTTGACGGGATGGTTAAGAAACATGCGCCGTCACCCCATATAGCCGATCGAATATTACGGGATCCGCTCTATGTTGCGGCATCGACTAATTTGAGCGGCCCCCTTGAATACATGGCATTAGCACGCCTTCAAGAGCTAGCCGAAAGTGCGGAATGGGATCTGGTCATCCTCGATACACCGCCCGATTCACATGCTTTAGACTTTTTGGCCCGTCCTAATGTCCTCTCAGGTTTTGTTGAAAATAAGGTTGTTTCACGTTTATTGAAGCCCGTGGTTTTAGCAGGACGCGCTGGGTTGGGGCGTGTGATGGCTTTGAGCGAGAAACTTATGGGTGGAATCACCAGCGTAACGGGATTTGGCGCTTTGCGTAGTTTCGGCGAGTTTGTCTTGTTGATGCAGGAAGTTATAGATGGATTCCATCGAACCGGTGAGCGAGTACTGGAGATACTAAAGCGTAATTCGACGAGTTTTGTGCTTGTGGCTGCTCCGCATAAGGCGGCGGCTCGTGCCGCAGAAGCTTTGACTAAGGAATTAGTACAAATGGGTTATAAGCTGGACGGGATCGTGTTCAACAGGTGTCTGCCTGAACAAGTCATTGCGGACTTAAATAATTCCGATGCTGATAAGAATGTGATTCTTCGTACACGTGCAAAAGTAGAAGAAGCTGTAGTCCAAAGTCTTAAGACCGAAGTCCTGAAGTCGCAGGGTGATCGAACGATATGGGATCTAAGAATTGAGGATCAGACGGCAGATATACATTCAATAAAAGGTATTTTGGATTTTTCTGAATTGTATGGTCGTCATTGATTAGTTCTAACAGCCAGGAAGATTCTGCCCAGTGAAGCCAACCCGCTTGCCGATATAAACTAGTCATAAGATATCTACTAGATTTTATAGAAGTGAGAATACCATTAT
>JBEIGW010000136.1:0-7731 GCA_040381655.1 Deltaproteobacteria bacterium | reverse complement strand
CCATCAACCGTTTCTAATTTATCGAGGTCAACACCAGCATACCGTTTTGCTGCCGGGTCCGAGAATTGATCTGCACTATGCTTATAGACTGTATCTGCTGCAAAATTAGGTATCTGTCCGTTCGCTAACTCGATGACCCTTCGAAGAAGGGACTTATTCATAAAAAAATCAATGCGGTCTTTGGCAATATCCGAGAGCCTTTTTTCGAGCTCAGGAAAAACTTTGATATCCCCTCGCGACACGTTGGTATCCATCCCCTTTTCGTAGGCTTTCCTCGCTTTTTGAAGGCGCCTAGCAAGAGGTAAATTGACGTCGTCTATTAAAATTTTTGCTGATTCCTCGCCGTCTGGAATTTTTGCGCGAATATCATGGGCGAATTCTTTTGCCTGTAACTCGATAAATTCTTTCAGAACGGGCCTTAAGGCAGGATGTCTTTTAAAGTACGTGACCGCACTAGGCGCCGTATCACAGATTTTATGCGGCAGCCGTCTTATTAGTTTAAAAACACGCTCGGGGAAGAACTCGTCAAACGAACTCACCAAAACCCGGCCCAAGCCAAGACTGTCCAGCAGTTTCCTACTAAGTCTAACGAGCCCCTCATCAGGAACGATCACGGCCATACGATGCTGGGCGAACCGCTGCCGATCTCGGTAATTCAGGGTCGCAAGACGATGCAAGGCCACGGTCGTCTTACCACATCCCGCACCGCCTAAAACAAGGACTGGATCGTCCTCGTGACTTGAAAGCGCCGAGTACTGCTGAGAATCAAGTAATGCAGAAACTTCAGGAGACGGTCGACCACTTTGCCCCGTCCCTAAGGTGAATCCACGACTGGCGACCCCACTACCTCCAGCTAATCTTGGAGCACGGGCCCCTTCATCTGTTTGCCAGACCCCACCCTTATCTTTTCTGTAAGCTTTGTCGGGGGTGCCGACGAAGACCAGTTCACCATCTTTTATCGTTAATAAATGACGTTTCCTGACGATGCCACGAGCCACACGCCCCGGCAGCTCCGCTTCGTATTCTTCGCCCTGTCGATAGTTAAAAAATACGGCTGCGATCGGCGCGTTGCGCCAATCATTGACGGGAGCATCAGAAACGTCGAGAAAGCTTTTGTAGCCGAGTAGTATATCGCGTCGACGCCCGTTTTCTTCCAGCTGCATGTGGGCAAAATACGGAGACCTTGAATCGGGAAGTTCATCGATTTGGACCTGCTCAATCAAGGCTCTTTGGCTATTCATTTGGTCAAAGAGAGCCGGTAGATCCTCTGCCCGCGCCGATGCCGCCTGTTCTCTCAGCTGCGTCAGCCTATTTCCTACGTCATGCAAGTCGAGTCTTGATTTGCCACGAGCTATACGCAGCCCCTCGAGGACTTTACGAAGAAGCTCTTCCTCTTCGCTTAGAAGGATTTTTTCCGCCTCGGTGAGCATGGATCCGCTTCAATTCAATGTTTTTGGCAAAGGCTGCCCGTTAATTATTATTTCTCAATAGTTTAGCACAAAAAAATTGACACCCACTCACCTCTAGCCTCAAGATATCTAGGATCACAAAAAGTATGCTCAATGACTTTTTAAGCAGACAACTGCCATGACAACACGACGCCTAATAAAAAAACTCCCGCCAGCGCACAAGTTCGCCCACATCTGCGCCTTGTTACTAACCTTTTCGCCCTCGGCACAAGGGGCCGACGCCACTGGGTGGGAAAAAGTCTCTCTGGGTGCTAACACACGTTGTGCAGATGGATCTGCGTTTAGCATGTTTCTAAATCGCGGCACCACCGATCGGGTGGTTATAGACTTCATGGGTGGCGGAGCATGTTGGGACGCTACAACGTGCCATCCCAATGCCATTAATTATACCAAGTCGGTCCCTGATGTGATTGGCAAATGGATTCCTGAGGCCTCGGGTATTTACGACCGATCACGAGTTGATAACCCCTTTCGAAACGACACGCACGTTCTGATTCCTTACTGTACTGGAGATGTTCATTGGGGCGACGCTGACAGGACCTATCAAGGCAAAGAGGGTGTTTCCTATACTGTACATCATCGTGGCGCCGTGAATGCACAGACCGCTATAGACACATTCTTTGTAAGCAGGACCCTTCCGGTAAATGACATTGTCGTCACCGGTTGCTCGGCCGGTGCTTATGCCTCTATCTGGTGGACTCCTTACATAAAGCGTCTTGCAGGAAACGCTCGGATCACACAGTTTTCAGACAGTGGCGCCGGGGTGCTTACTGAAGAATTTCGCCGTGAGGGTATGCGAAACTGGCAGATTGAATCATCGGCGCCGCGATGGATACCCGGCCTAGACCCAGCTGAAACCGATCTCTATCAGCTAAGCCTTGACCGAATGTATTCCGCCATTGCAACCGCGCACCCTGACATTCAGTTTTCGCAGTTCAATACGCAAAATGATGTGCTTCAGCGATGGTTTTTCCGTCTTATGGGCGGAAGTCTCTACAGCTGGAATGGTTTTATGCGAGAGTCAGTGACGTCGGCCGCAGAGCGTAACTCCAACTTTAACTACTTTATTGCTCCCTGGGACGCGCACTGCATTTTGCCAGACGAGGCATTTTTTGCGAAAACAACGGATGCACCCCATGGGATGCCGTTTCACAACTGGATCACACGGCTCATTGACGGTTCAAGCCCCGGCAATGAATCCTGCGAAGGCTGCTATCTCGATCAGCCTTGAAGCCCTGCGTAGTTTGCTCGCACATTACGCGCGGACGTCATATCGATACTTGAAATAACCGATGTCTGCCATGAAAGGGTAACTCCGACGTCGTAGAAGTTCGTACCGAAACACAATTTGAGACTAAAGAATCATATTTTATTTCGATCAGCACGCCACGAATTAAAAGCACCCAAAAGACCGATTCCGACAACAATCAAAGCAGTTTTTGCCGCGTCTGCTGAGCTATTCCAAGGAAGACCTGCCCCGGCATATCCACTCAAATACCCCGTGAAAGAAAAAATCCCAATCGTGAAGATATTTCGAAGGACAAACTGCCAGAGAGGCTTTGTCGGTTTTAGAAAAACTTGAGCATAATAAAACGTGATTACAAATAGTACGCCTGCTAAAGCTCCTAACCATGGCGGCTGGCGTATCTCACTAAAGACCAAAAGTATATAAGCTAAAATGTATAGAATCCGAGCTCGCATGAACACCCAACTCAAGTCTTAAAAAAAAATGACCGTTTCAAGCACTAGACCGATTGAGTCCGACAACTAAGTTTTAGCACTGCGAGATACCTCGAGTGCACAAAAACCACAAATTAAAGCTTCGGCGATTTTTTCAGGCTTCTTCTGGCCGTGAACATAGAAAAATTCTTTTAGACCATAATGACTCGGTCCCACTGGGTAAATATCAAAAGCCCCATCTTCCTGTTGCACACTGTAGTAATGACACACGCCAATAATATGTTTGACGTCAAATTCATCTCGATGACAGAAAGAACAAGCCATCACTGTTTCACTGGTTTCTTTTTTTGCCGCTCGCTTGGCCGATTTCTCTGAACTGCTGAGTGCTGTCTCTAAATTACCATTTCTAATCAACGGCTTCGTTGGATCTTCCTCATCCATCCATTCCTGAACGCGCCTTGAACACCCCAAACACCAGTGGATATCAAGTACGGCCTCATCCATTATTTTTATTTTTGAAGACTTTATCAATTCGCCTTCAGAAATTCTTTCATCACAGCCTGTGCAAATAATTGCAGCACCCATGCAAACCTCGCCTCAATTTATTTATATGCGTCGAGGAGAAACTAATATCCATTAAATTTAAAACGCAAGATAACTAGCTAGATATCTGGATCAGCCTTGAAGCCCTGCGTAGTGCGCTAGATAAGCTAAGCCCAGCTTTGCAAAGGCAGCCGCCTGTGTCATAGCCCCAGCTGTTTCCAGCGAATCCCGGCTAGTGTGAATCTGGCGGTTGTATCCGGCGGGATCTTCAAACGGGAATGCCGTCACAAAACCTTGCCTGCGCCAGGATGTATGATCACTATCTCCACCACTCAAGCCTTTTTTACCCCAGGCGACTCCCACATACCGATCAACAAGAGAGCCTAGTGAGCTATTAAACTCGTCTATGGTGTTATTGGTAACAAACCAAATCTTGTCGGGTGCGCCGGGAGCTTTGTAAAGGTTCATGTCATGCTGAACCATCGAGATCACGTTTTTACCCGCGGCTTTATATTTTTGAGCCATATCTTGGCTGCCAACCAAACCGATTTCCTCGGCCGCGTATCCGTGAATCTCAATAGTCCTTTCAGGACGAACTCCTGATTCCATCAAAACGCGGAAAATCTCAAAATTAGTCGACGTACCGCTGGCGTTATCATCGGCACCCGGAGACCTCGAAGACGAACCATCCGACCAGTTAACGCTATCAATGTGACTTCCGAGAACGACCACCTCATTGGGCCGAGAATGACCCATGATTCGAACAACAATGCTGTCTTGTGCGGTTCTGCCGCCGTGATCAAATAACTCAATGGAAACATCAGATCGCCCTTTGGACAAAGCCTCATACTTGGCTTTAAGCATGGACGGCACTTGCTGACCGGTTTGTGACGAGTGAAAGCGGGTATTGATCTGACTCATATCTTGAATCATGGTTCGGATATTTTCCGCTGAAACCCTGGATACCAACTGACGAGCAACCGGTAAATCATCAGCGACCGGCAGCACAGGTTCGCCCGCACCCTTTTCGATATCCGGCAACATCTCGTCACCGTAAAGCCTCATGAGTGCGCCGCACGCAATACCCTCGTGGTGCATCAGATGAGACAGTGTCTCTACCTTGTAGAGCTCATCTAATTTCATGACGGCGAACTGGCCTGGCTCAAAATGAAGGATGCGACCTAAGCGTTCTGCAAAAAATGGCGGCGCCTCTTTTCCTGGCATCCTGACAACGTAGAGATTTTCAAAGTCATCATCGACAGCATCCTCACGGCGCATAATGGATACACCATTTTCTTGGAATAGAAGGCTATGTCCGTGCTGCGATAAACTGTTTACAAATCCGGTTGGCACCACGGTCACTGGCATGCGTTCTTTTCCGTTTCCCATCAGCAGCACTGCCGACGACAACGCTCCCAGTAAAATTATGGACCGTTTCATAAAAACCTCCGGCAAATAAAGTGTGACTCAGCAGGTGACCGTCTCGGTTAACGACGCCGAGCCAATATCACTCTATTGTAGCCCAACCTGGCCATATGGCCAAAAAGGCTTGCCGTTAGATGTGCAGGAATAGGTATAGGTATTGGTTATGGTTAGTGGTGGTGGTCAAACGTTTTCATTTGAACCACAAAAGTACTGCCCAGCCCTGGCTCGCTAGAGACCGAAACTTTTCCGTTCATGGATTGAACCAAATGCTTGACGATGGATAGACCAAGACCCGTGCCACCATCTTCTCTGCTTCTGTGTTTATCAACGCGGTAGAATCGTTCAAAGATCCTCGGCTGATGCTCGAGAGGAATTCCCACACCAGTATCTTGGACCCTAATGTATGCCTCAGCGCCCTTGCGATCGACGTGAACGCTCACTCTCCCGCCTTCAGGGGTGTATTGGATCGCATTGACAATCAAGTTATCCATAACCTGACGCATCGCCTCGGGATCACCCTTAACGACAACATCAGACGGTAAATTTGCCTCAAGAGAAATACTTTTCTTAGTCACTGCGTGCTCATGCTGCTGAAGAGACTTACGAGCCACCTCTGCTAAATTGACCGCACTTTGACGAAGCGACACGTCCTGCCCTTCCGCTCTCGCTAGGGAAATAATATCCTGAACGAGCTCGACCAGACGCACGACATTCACGTCAATGCGACCGAGAAATCGACTTAAAACATCAGGATCAGTCTTTGCGCCGTTTTGCAGGGTCTCAACATAGCCTTTGATGCTAGTTAGCGGAGTCTTAAGCTCATGACTGACATTTGCGACAAAGTCACGACGAATACGCTCTAGCCTTCGAAGTTCTGTGACGTCGTGCAGCACCACCACAACGCCAGCTGTTTGCTCGCCTTTAAATGGTGACGCATGGGTTTCCAATATTAAAAGATTATCTTTGTCTCCGAGTGTCAGTTCGACTTTTTTGCGTTTTTTTTCCGTTCGGCACTGAATCACAAGTGGCAAGATAATTCCCAGACCTGGGACATCACTAATTTGCTTGTGTCTTGAGCTACTAGCATCTGCCTTTAGCAGACGATCGGCAGCACCATTTGCAAATAAAACCCGGTCATCGTCACCAACGGCCACAATCCCTTCCACCATACCAGAGAAGAGGGCGGCCAGTTGTGTTCGCTCCTGCGACAAAGCGGCCATACGCTCAGATATCTCTTCTCCGAGTAAATTGAGGGTCAGTCCAAGAATTCCAAATTCATCATCGGTGATTTTCTTAACCCGGGATGACAGGTCACCACAGGCTAGACTTTGCGCCGTGCGGGTGATCTCAGACAAAGATTTCTGGACACCGCGAGCAAGCCAGTAACCGAGGCCCGCCGCAACAAGCACACCAGCCGCCGTCGCTACACCCAAAGACTCAAATAGATCATACGTCCGCGCAACCTCCAGCACTCCTGAACGCGTCAGGAATACAAGAGCTACCGTCACCAAGGCTGCGATAACCGTTGCCGCCGTGGCACCATAAATCTTCCACAGAAAACGGCTACGAAATACGGAGCGAGCGCTCAATCGATCTTTGCGAATCAGAGGTCTCGACACTTATAACCTACTCCTCGTACCGTCTGTATAAACTCCGCATCGTCTTCAAGCTTTTTACGGACTGCACGAACATGCACGTCGACGTTACGATCGATCACGTATGTATCGGCACCCGAGATCTTCTCGAGTATTTGATCCCTTGTGAAGACTCGACCAGGCTTACTGATCAAAACTTTAAGAAGATTAAACTCAGCAAGCGTTAAAACCAGCGGCTTACCTCGACTGAAAGCCAAGTGTTTTTCCGTATCGATCTCGATAGGTCCAGCTTTCATTTTTTCAACAGACGACGACGGCGTTTTGTCAGTGACTGTGGCGCCAGCCCTGCTATCATCCTTGGTTCGTCTCAGGACCGCGCGAATTCGAGCGGTCAGCTCTTTGGGGCTAAATGGCTTCATGACATAGTCGTCAGCACCGAGCTCAAGACCCAGAACGATATCTGTCTCCTCGCCCTTCGCCGTCAGCATCACAACCGGAGTCTGTTTAAGAGCACCCGAGGATATCTCCCTAATTTTTCTCAACGCAGTGAGGCCATCACACACGGGCATCATGATATCCATCAAAATCAAGTCAGGCGTCTGGCTCATGGCCAGCTCCAAGCCTTCTTGACCGTTTTTTGCGACCCGGGTTTTAAACCCTTCCCGCTCGAGATTGAATTGAATCAACTCGCGGATGTCAGCTTCATCTTCAACAATTAATATATCGCCAGGAATCGGCAAACTTGCGGATGCTTCGAACATGAACCCTCCCGTAGGCACGTTTAGGTCATCATTGATGAATCAGTAGTTAATTTAAAACCTTATATATTTCAAGAATAAACGGGTCTCTTTAACGAGAATTTTAATGGGATTTATAAGATCTTTACATAAAATGACTCGTCGAGGGGTGGTGCCCAAGGGTATAAGAACCCTAGGCTGAAACGATCCTAGTGGGGAGGGTTTTCTTATGAAATTTAGACTGTTAGCATTTTCGCTGACCAGCCTCGTCGCCGTCATCTT
>JBEIGW010000135.1:0-7759 GCA_040381655.1 Deltaproteobacteria bacterium | reverse complement strand
TTCACCAAGATGCGATCGTGTAATGGTCTGATTTTCATTTCAAGTTCCTCTCTAGAAAATCGTTAATCAATATATGCGGACTAAAAAACACCGAGCCACAAGCTAATGCTGCCCGGGCTTAAGTCAAGAGGGGATATCAAAAAAAATTGAAAGACACCAGCTAAAGGGGAGTTTTTAGGCAATTTTTGCTGAAATATTGGTGATTTTAGGCCTTGATGGTGGAGCGGCTGCCCGTGTCAATGGTGCGCCTTGCTGCATAGCTAGGCTCGCCCCAAGTATGCATGATTTCACGGACAAAGTAGGACCTCGCACGAATGGGTGTGGTGCCTTCATTAAAGTCTAGTTCGAAGTTCATGCTTTCTGACTGTTTTCCGAGCACGATCAGACTCAGCTTGTAGGTGTCATGCCTGTCATCTTGCGCTAAGACGACCTTTTCTATTTGTGACCATGGAAGTTTGTGGGTTCTAAACCGAGTCGCAATTTCAAGCCCATCTTTGGTAACAGAAATATATCTTAGGCTTTTTAGGTAGCTGGCCATTATGGCAAACCATGGGCTGATCACAAAGAGTGCAAATGAAGATAGCATAATGAACGGGTGATTAAGGATTGTCCACACGCTTGCAAGTCGAGCAAGAACGAGAAACATCACACAGCCGATGAGGCCAAAGCCAGCTGCCCTCACCATGCGGCGAGGAAATGCGATAAAACGCTTGCCGCCCCCGGGAAGGGCGTCCGTGAAGTAGAAGTTTTCCCTGTCTTCTTGTTGTCTTCTGGCGATGTACTCAGCTAAATCAGAATCGTCTCTGTCGACTTTGGCAATCTGGTCCCAGATTTTTGCTTCTTGTTGAAATCGTCCCGCCACTTCAAAAAGTCTGGCGCGAAGTTTAAGTGCTTCCACGTTACGAGGTCCCATCTCAAGAAGACCGTCTAAGGCTTCGTGGGCGGCTGACAGGTCTCCCGACTCTGCAATGGACTGGATTTCAGCAACGTTTTTCATGTGGGTGGGATCGGATTTCTGAGGAAGAACTGAAGCTCAGTAGGGATTCTCGGTGGTTCGCAGAGTTTAACGCACTGTAATTATTGAATATTATTTAATCTATAAAATACTTCCTCTAGTTTATTAAAAATGTTAAAGGGATGCCTACTGATTAAGCATATTTGGAACCCTGCAAATGGCGACAAATCTAGACATTGAAACGAATCAATCAACGAGTGTTCCTCACGTTGGTGCCGAGCTCGGCAGGGCGGCTGTAGATCAGGTCATTCCTGAAATTTTAGCTCCGGTCGGTGGACGCGAGCAGTTTTTTGCAGCCCTTAATTCAGGCGCAGATTCTGTGTTTCTCGGATTAAAGAAATTCAACGCCAGATCACGCGCCGAAAACTTTTCTATCGAGGACTTAGAGAGCCTTGTGCCGATAGCACATCGTTACGGTATGAAGGTATTGGTGACTATGAACATCCTGATCAAGGAAGATGAACTTCCCGAGGTCATTCAGACGTTAGCCGACTTGGAGCGAATCAACGTGGATGCTGTCATCGTGCAGGATCTTGGCGTGGCGCGATTGATCAGACGCCACTTCCCGGGCCTTCGCATGCACGCATCAACTCAGCTTGCCGTGCATAACTTAGCTGGTGTGATGGAAGCCGCACGATTGGGGTTTAAGCGAGTTGTTTTAGCCAGAGAGCTCACGGCTGAGGAAATTAAACGTATCAGTCGAGCAACCGGCATTGAGCTTGAGGTGTTCTGCCACGGAAGCCTTTGTTACAGCTACAGTGGACTATGTTTCTTTAGTGGCGCAGCCGACAGCCGCAGCGGCAACCGAGGAGAGTGTGCCTACACATGCAGAGAGCCCTACAAAGTCGTCAGTGAGCCAGGGCATGGTTTTTTGTTTTCCATGCGAGATTTGGATACGTCGCACAAGCTTGACCAGATGGTACTTGCCGGCGTTCATGCCCTTAAAATTGAGGGCCGTAAAAAAGACGCCCAGTATGTGAGTAGCGTCGTGAAGCTATACCGCAAAAAACTAGATGAGCACTTTAAACGTTCCACACTCAGAGACAACGCGCCTCCCATGGCCAAAGAGGGATTGCCACCTGAGACTGCTATTCGAAAAGATATGCAGCTGTCGTTTCAAAGGCAAACAACAAGCTTCTTTTTTGAGGGCAGGTATCACGAGAACGTGATTGATCTCAATAGCCCTAGTCACCATGGTGTGCGCTTGGGTGTGATTGAAAAAATTAAGGGTCAGTCCATTGAGGTTGTCCTGGAAGACGACCTTGAAAAGTACGACGGCCTTAAAGTCATCCCAGTCAATAAGCTCTACCACGCGAAACCTCAAGACGGCGACAGCACGCAAAGTGGCATTGAGGGCCTTTCCAGGCGGTATGAAAACCGTGAAATTGCGTTTTCACTGCGTGATATGAGCTTTAAAGGGCGTCGTGTCTTTGAAGCTCAGCGAGGCATGCGTATTGAGATTGAAGTATCAGGCGCTTCAAAAGGGCTCAGTGTGGGTGACGTCTTATACAAAGCCCGCAGTAATAACCTCAAGACGAGGGTCGAAAGACTATCGGGTGTGCCAGTAGGCGAGCGGCTTCGGCCCATGATCCCTGTCCAGATACTGATATCCATGAAGAGGCTCGATGACGGTGCAGTCGCCGTCAATGCTACGGTTCTGCGGTCGGGTGAGCAGATTGCAAGCGCATCTAATTGTTTTAGTCAACTTGCTGTTCGAGAGAAGGGTGACCTCGTTTCTGATATCAAAGATGTCTTTACGATCTTTGGTGACCAGGGCGTCTATTGTGATTCCTTAGCCGTGCGCACTGATGCGGAATATTTTGTTGCAAAAAGCGTCTTAAAAGATCTCAAGAGGCAGCTGGGCATTGAGTTGAAGTCTAGGATTGAACGCCTCCACAGCGCGCGTGCCGCGAAAGCCCAATCAGAGTTGAGCGTTTTAGATGCTCCTCGTGAATCTGATGCGGCAGTGGCATTCAGCGTTAAAATTGATCGACTTGATTATCTTCCATGGATTTTTGAAATTTCGGCAAAAAACAACATTGCTGAAGTGATCTTTGAGCCTAAGAAGATGTTTCTTCCAGGCGTTAAGCCTGGGATGTTCTTGCATTCCCTTCAAGAGTTTGAAGCCGCTTCCGGCGTTAAGGTTAGGCTAGCGGTCCCAACTGTGGTCAGGGCCTGGGATGAGCCGTTACTTGAGGTGTGGTTTAAGGCTGCAGCCGTCGCGGGTTTTAACCGTTATGAAGTTGGTAACATTGGAGCCTTTGAGTTACTTCGCAGATTTAATTTGCCAGTAAATGACGTCGTCAGTGACTTCACACTCTACGCCATGAATCAAGAATCAGCTAAGCAGCTAGCTGAACTTGGAGTATCGAGGGCTGCGCTCAGTATTGAAGATGATTCTCATAGCCTTGCAGGGTTACTAGGCGCTTGGCCGCAGGACGTTTCTCCTGAAGTGATCTTGTATAAAGACACACCCCTTTTCGTAGCAGAGGCATGCTCCTTGACAGCGCTCCATAACGGCTGCCCGTCAAGCAAGGTTTGTGGATACCGAACTCTTGAAATTGAAAACTCCAAAGGCGAACGCTTTCACGTGGCCCATGAGGGATGTAAGTCGATTGTTTACGGGGACAAGGCTTATTCGATCTCCGGCCAACGACAATACTTTGAAGATCTGGGAGTCAGGCGATTTAGAGTCGATGCCTTAACTCGTCCGTATAACAAAGAGCAGTTCACGAGCCTACTCATGAATATTTTTAGCGATGACGCTATCTCCAACACCCACACGGCTAACTTTAGAGGTCGTCTTAAATGAAGCAGCCAGCAAACGTCTTGGATTTTAAAGTGCTGGCTGTGTCAAAAGGATGGCTTCCTGGTCGACGCGACGTTTCGCAACTCATCGAAGCGTGGACGTCATTTTCCAGCGAGCTTCGTGAGAGCCTGATCAAAAAATTAAGTAAAATGGATGGGCCAGCGTCAAATCTGGCCATGAAGGTGTTACCAAATGCCGATGCTGCAAGGCGTCAAGAATTGACCAGGCCGGTATTAAAGTCTGTATTTAGATCTCTTAAGAGCACAAATCCGGCTGCGCCTGAGGCTGACATACTAGGTAATTGTAGTAACTTCTTGGGTTCTGATGATCCGAGAGTGGTAAAGTCCGCGGCTCAGGCGATTGCATCGTCGTGGTCTTATGTGAGTGATGATTTGCGTCGACAATTATTAGACCGCGTTAAGGTGTCATTTGAGAAAGTAGCTGATCCAAGCGCAAAGCGTGCACTCATGGAGGCTCTTGGTAACAGCGCTGACGAATCAGCACAGGGCATTCTTTCTCGAGAAACGGCAAACCTCCATGCGTCTGAAAGGGACAAAGCGCTCCTAAAACTTGCCCGCGACTTGAGTGCTCCAGTTGATGACTTGGATCGTTGTAATCCCGATTATTTTGCAGACAGTTTTCCGATTGTTCTGTGGTTCACGGAAGGGGTCGATCAGGTCGCACGAAAGCTTGCTCTATTCAAAGATTTTAAGCCAATCACCCCAGGCGTGGCCTTGATCAAAGGTGCTAAGTGGAGTGATTTAAGATCAAATCTCTTGTGGCGACGTGCTGGCGTCAAACTTGGAGAGTTAGATCAACTGTCAGCTGATGCTCTTGCTCAAATGATTGAAACCCATGTCGGCTTGATTAAGAAAGCCACTCATATGAACTCGTCCGGGCCTGTGCGTGTTCGTTTTGGTCGTGGCTCAGACGTGAGCCGAGCCATGGTTTGGGATTTCGGTAAAAAGCTCATGGCCAAACAGTGTGGCGTGATCTGCGACGGACGCAGTGCCCATTGGCAGATTGAACTTGTTGGTAAGACGGTGGTTCTTGTTCCGAGGGCTTACATTGATGACCGTTTTGTTTGGCGTGATGCATCCATCGAGGGAGCAAGTGATCCAACGATTGCGTCAGCGATCGTTTTGTTGGCTCATATCAAGCCTGGCGAGACCGTCTATGATCCATTCTGCGGAGCTGGTAGCGAGCTAATTCTTGCAGCAAAAGCAGCCCCTCGCCTAAGACTGATTGGAACAGATACGTCCCCTGAGGCATTAATTCGCGCGAAGGCTGCTGCTGCTAAAGCTGATCAGTCGATTGATTTTTACGGTGACGATGCTTGTAAATTTAACAAAGGCCCATTTGACGTTGTACTCACCAATCCTCCATTTGGTATGCGGACGTCTCGAGGTGAAGCGAGGCCAGTGCTGGAGCGGTTTTTTAAGAACATAAGCCATCAGCTCTCTCCCAAAGGGCGCGTCGTGCTCCTGTCGCATGCACCGTCGGCTACAGTGGAGTGGGCAGCCGCTTCTGGACTTAAATACTCCAAAGCGATGCCAGTTTGGCTGGGCCGCATGCGCTGCGAATTGCAGTGTTTCGTGAGATCTTAGAATGCTCGGTTACGGTCTCGCCTTTTTAAGCGGAACCTGTACAGGCCTCACGGTTGCTGTGGGTAAAATGGCCGCGTCTCATCTATCGGCGGCTTTGTACGTGTTTCTGATTTCATTTTTATCCCTGATCATGATGTATACGTGGCGCGCTTTGACCATTGGCTGGCGCATCCAGTTGCCGCACAGAGATCTTTGGTGGCCGCTCTTTTGGCAGTCTGCGTTTTCGGCCTTCGCTCTCTGGGCGTTTTGGGAAGGGGCCCGTCAGATTAATACCGGTGTGGCGTCTTTTGCTGTTCGTACGGAGCTTGTTTTCGTATTGATTGCTAGTTGGCTGCTTTTTAAGGAGCGTATTGGACGGGTCGGGATTCTTGGAAGTCTTTTAATTATCTGCGGCTCCGTGGTCATGAGTTTACATACAGATGCTGATTTGCTGAAGCAATACTCAGCTAATGAAGCGGCCGTTTACACTTATGGGTTAGGAATCGTGATTTTAAGCGGGGCAGGCTTTGCCGCATCGGAGTGCTTCGCGAAAGTGATAGCAAATGGCATTGAGCCATCGGCACTTGTTATTTGGCGAGGTCTAACTTTAGGGCTCATATTTGCGGCGATTGTTCTCGGGGAAAGTGGCACATCCGCGTTTTTTAGTGTTTCTCCTGGAGACTGGTTTGTCTGCGGACTAGCGGCCTTGCTAGGGCCAATTTTTGCCAGAGTTCTCTTTATGCATTCTCTTCGAAGAATTGATCTGGGTAAGGCTTATTTGGTTTGTCAAAATGAACCCATCGTAACCGCTGTGGTTGCATGGATGCTTCTGGGCGAAAAAATGCGCCCCGATGACATCACCGGGGCGTTCTTGATTCTTGTAGGATGTATCGTAATCAGTCTTCCAAGCCGTTCCAAAGCTCTTCATCACGAGTGATGGTGGGCATTTTCTTGACACGTTTATCGGCATCAGCTTCATGCTGAGCACGCATCCCCCTTTGTTTTTCGTAAAGCTCTGCGTCCTTCAAACGTTGACGCTCACGCTCTTCTTCTTCCTGTTTAGCAAGCTCAGCCTTGCGAGTTTTCTCCGCCGCTACGGCTTCCTTCACGCGGGCTTCAGCAGCCTCTTGCTCCTTCCAAGCAGCTTCCAAAGCGGCTCGGTTGCGCTCGATTTCTTGTTTGATTTGATAGAAGTCACTCTCCTGAACAACCTTAGGGTCAAGGGTATGAACAGGATCAAAAGTTAGCGAACTTTTAAGTTCCTCGGGGATGTCCTCGTTTGCAAGCGGATTTACTTCTGGATTTGCGCTGGCTTCAACAGCTTCACCATTAGTTTTTTTCGAGGCCTGAAGTGACGTGCAGCTGCTGGTCGACACGGCTAGAAGTGCCGTCAAAAAAGCCCCAGCAATTCTGAATGACATTGGTTGGCTGAAACAAGACTTGTGTTTCGAAAGATTGACGCAGATCATAGAATGTTCCTCAACGACAGCAGTACGTCTCAACTAGATTGACAGCAGCAACAACAAACAACACCGATAGCTACCGCCGAGAGAGCCTAAAAAAGCCCTCAAAGCTATTATACAGCATGCAAGCTCGCGACCAAGCATTGAGCGTGATTTCATCAATAATTTCAGGGACCGACTATACCTAGGGGTGTCAAAAATATTTACACCTGTCATAAAATCATCTATTTCGGTGGATTTAGATACACCAAACGGCGTTTAAGCCTTTGATATGGCTAGGTGCACAGAGAGACTCTCCCCGGGGGCTAGCCAGCGGCAGCCTGTGGGGTGTGCAACCGCATCGGGCTTGGACATCCAAGGCTCCACGCAAATAAATGACTGAGGCTCGTTCGTCCAAGTGACTACATACTTCATGACATCGCTTGGGGTGGTCTTTAAAAGAACGGCGTCTCGAGCGCGTTTGATTTCAGCGAATGATTGGTCCAAGTCCCCTAGGATCAGGCTTTGCAGTTCTGATTTCGGCAAAACCCAAGGCATCTTGCCTAAGTGCCCTTCTACGGGCATTGATGGGCCGGCCATGCCTTCTGGCGTAACGGTAAACGCTGTTTTAGCCGCTACCTTTAGGTGTCCTGTTTCATCCGGCAGTTCAAAGTAAGGGTGCCAGCCTACGGCGACCGGCATGTGTGACATGGTCGTCTTTTTTGAAAATTGTTGGTGTGTGATCTTAACCACGACGGACAGAGATGTCTCGTCTAGCGTCATGATCATCTCGAGCTCAAATTCAAATGGATAGTGGGCCTTTGTTCGCTCGCTGCTTGCAAGTTTTAAAGTGGCAGAACTCTTCGTCGAGGATATTAAAGTCCACTGGCTAGCCCATGAAAATCCG